>JAPLUA010000556.1 GCA_026397855.1 Verrucomicrobiota bacterium
GGGCGGTGCCGGCCAGCTCCAGCTTATGGAGTTCGCTTTCGGCCTTGTCATAGTTCTTCGAGCTGATCTGGGCGAGGGCATGAGCGGGCCAGATGCCGGGCAGGTTGGTCCTGGCAAGGGCATGGTCCAGGATGCCGACGGCTTCGGAGCCGCGCCCCGCCTGCATCAGGACGGCGGCCTGCAGGTTGAGTTTTTGGGTGTCATTGGGGGTTCGGGCAAGCTGGGCCTCAATCAACCGCAAAGCGTTGGTGACATCGGAAGATCCGAGGTAGGCATCCAGGATGCGATTCTCCACGCGCGGGTCGCCGGGGTATTCATTCAGCAGCGACTGGAGTCGGGAGCGGGCGCCGGGGAGATTGCTTTTTGAGAGGCAGAGCCGCGCCTCCAGGAGACCCAGGTCCACGTCCACGTAATTGGTTTTCAGGACCGCCGGAGGCAGGTCCCGGCGGATGCTGTCAATGGCCTCGCGTGCCTTTTCATGGAAATCACAAGCGGTGTAGAGCCCGGCGAGGGCGAGACGGGGGGCCGGGCTCCCGGGGGCCAATGCCGCGGCGCGATCGAGCTGCTGCATCGCCTGGCGGGGCATTGCAAATCCGCGGAGCATCATCCCCATGAGATAACAGAAGGCAGGCTCGTCCACGGGGCCGGAGGCGAGCACAAAACTGTAGAAATGGTCTATACTGTCGAACTGCGAGGCCAAAGCCGGGACGCCGGCAAGGGACAGCTTTTTCCCGGCGGCCATATTGGTCTGGCACTCCAGATTGACCAGGGCAGCGAGGTTGTGCTCGTTCAATTCCAGGGCCTGTTCAAAACGGGTCAGCGCGGCTTCGGCTTTTCCGGCGCGTTTCAATTCCACCCCCCATCCGTCCAGGGCTGCGGCATACCATTGCGCCAGCAAGTAGCCCTGGGCGGGCACTGTCGGCTTCAGGTAAAGGCGCGAGCAGATCCGCTGGCCAAGGCCGGGGCGGCCGGGGTTGGACATCGCGCAGGTGTTGCGCAGGGCCGCCATTTGGGGCGCCATGGCATGCCAGAAGTTCTCGTTGGCTTGAACAAGATCCGCTGGCGGTGCCGGCGGAGCAATGGCCGGGCCGGGATACTTCTTAAGCTCGCAAACCAGGCCTGTGTGCTGCAGGTAGGAGGTTTCAAAGAGGGCCCCGAAGCAGTCATGGAGATAGAAGACCCGGTTGGATTTCGCGAGGGCATTCAGCGCGGCGATCGTCTCCTCCGGGGTCAGAAGGTTCGGGGCGGTGCCGGCGGTCCATCTTCCCGGAAACCGGCTCGCCAGCCAGCGGCGGTAGTCGGGCCTGGGCAGCAGGTCGGTGTTCACGGCCAGCCATTCGCGGCGCGGAAGACGGGCGGCGGCGGACTGGAAGGACAGCAGGCGGGCTGGATCATCACCCAGTACAACGCCGCCGCCGGGCGGCAGGTTTTTCAACGCCAATTCGCCGAACCGGGAGAAGGGTTGCCGGTTGGGCAACGTGATAGCCGCCGCGTTTCGCAGCAGCAGCCCCACCAGCACGAGGGCGAACAGGGCTGCGAAAACAGGCGTGGCGAGGCCGGACAAAACCCGGGGCTCGTCCCGTTTCCAGCGGCGTCGCCGGCTTCCCTTGCCAACCATGGCCAGCAGGAGGTTTCCCCCGAGAAAGCCGGCGCTCAATCCCACGAGGTAATCGAAGCTCAACAGCGGCATCGCCAGGCTGAACTTATCCCACAAGATCTGCCGCAGACCGAGGGCAGGGTCCAACGCCAGCCAGAGGCAGAAGAGCAACGACGCGGTCCGCAGCATCCGGGTCAGCCACGCCTGGTAGCGGTCCCAGGACGAAAAAGTCTGGGGTCCCTTGTTCGGCATCCGGATTAATGCGGGCAGCAGGGGAATGGCCGCGATCAGGAAGAAGACCAGCATCACCAGGAGCGCCAGCGGCTGCCGCCCCATGAAGCTTATATACGCATTATACACCGTGCCCTTGAACTCCCTGAGAGCCGACCACCACGCACCGCCGAAGCTCAAGGGCGAACCCGGCCACAGGCCATTTACCGTGGGGAGCAAGGCAAAGATGGAAAAGCCCGCCAACCCCGCCAGCGCCAGCCCTGCCAGATCACGAAATTGAATGACGCGCACCTTGCGCTGCAGGAACAGCGACGCCATCAGCCACAAAACCACCACCACGAAAACGGGCAGCGTGGCAAGCATCATCCAATTCTCCACCATGCCAAGACCCCAGACAAAAGCCGCCCGCTGCAGCCACCGCGGCTCCCGCGTCGCCCGGTAATTGAACAGGCACCAGACGGCGACGGCGAGCAGCAGGACCTGCAGCGATTCCCCGGTGGCTTGCGTGGCGGACTGCCAGAAGTTGAATTCAAGCCCGCAAGCGATCAACCCCAGCGCCAGGGGCAGGCGGGCACGCCAGCCCCGCAAAACCGCCAGGGGACGATTCCACACCGCCAGCTCCAGCGTGGCCGCCATCAATCCCAGGGTGGCGGCGGCACAAATGGCGGAGAAAAGATTCAGCGCCAGAGGAATCCAGCCCGCAGGCAGCAACCTCACCGGCAGGGTGAGCAACCAGAACAGCGGCTGGCCGGTCAGCGGCTGGTAATCCCAGCCGCACAGCTTGGCGGTTAGAGCGATGCTGTAAACGGTCGCTCCGCCGCTCAAGGTCGCCAGATAGACCAGGAGAGCGACCAAAGCCGCTTGCACCGGGAAACGATTCAAGATGCTCTTCAAGTTCATACACTGCGTTCCTCAAGAAGGAACGGCTTTGCCCGAAAGGTTTACTAACGGCTCTTGAGAAAGAGCGCGGAAGGCGTGCTAAAGCGAGCCATGGCCGCAAGCCTAGAGAACTAATTTTTGCGGCCCGGGTCAAGCCCGTGATGCCCCGAAAGGTGGATTTTCCCTTGCGCCCCGACCCCAAACCGGCTATTTCGCACGCATGGAGCCTCGGGAAGCACTGGTAGCGCTGAACCTGATCGAGCACGTCGGCCCGGTCCGGGTGCGGCAATTGCTCGAACATTTCGGCGATCCGCCGTCCATTTTACGCGCGTCCAAATCGCAGCTGCTGCAGGTCCGCGGCATCGGCGAGGACACGGCGGAAGCGATTGCCCGCTGGGAGGGGAACGTCAACCTGGGCGCGGAGCTCAAGCGCATCGAGGAATACGGCTGCCGCGTGGTGACACAGGCCGACCCCGAGTACCCGCAGCTATTGCGGGAGATTTACGACCCGCCCGTCGTGCTCTACGTCAAAGGCGATCTGAGCGCGAAGGACAAGAACTCCGTCGCCCTCGTGGGCTCGCGGATGACCACCCATTACGGCATCGAGGTGGCCCGCAGACTGGCGTATCAGCTCGCCTACCTGGGGGTCACGGTCGTCAGCGGCGGGGCCCGGGGCATTGACACTGCCGCCCATCAGGGGGCGCTGAGCGGCAAGGGCCGGACGGTCGCCGTGCTCGGGACCGGCATCAACCTGGTTGCCCCGCCCGAGAACGCGAAGCTGTTTGAGCAGATTGCCGGCAGCGGCGCGCTGGTCACCCAGTTCCCCTTCAACCGGCCGGCAGACAAGCAGTCCTTCCCCATCCGCAACCGCATCGTCGCCGGCATGACCCTCGGCACGGTCGTCGTGGAGGCCAACCTCAGCAGCGGTGCCCTCATCACCGCCAACTTCGCCAACGAGTATGGCAGGCAGGTCTTCGCCGTGCCCGGGCGCATTGACTCGCCCCGGAGCAAGGGCTGCCATGACCTCATCAAGAAGGGCGCCAAGCTCTGCGAGGGGGTCGAGGATATCCTGAGCGAATTTGAATACCTCTTCCCGGCCAGCAACCGTCCGCCGACCGCCAGCGCCACTGGCGTCCTGCCGGCCCTGGAGCTGGGCGAGAATGAGCAGAAAGTCTATGGCCACCTGAGCAACGAGGATGTGGGCATTGACGATGTGATCCGCAAGTGCGGCCTGCCGAGCTCTGCCGTTTCCGTGGCGCTTCTAAGCCTGGAAA
>JAPLUA010000654.1 GCA_026397855.1 Verrucomicrobiota bacterium
CCGGTGAAATTCCACAATGCCGGGGTGGCGGCGCCTCTCCAATCGGCCACATAATTGGAGTAGGCAAGGCTGGTTCCGCTCCACCGCCAGCCCACCGATCGCCCGGTGCTGGAAATACCGTTCACCTGAAGAGTGTCAGGTTTCCCAGCCGATTTCGGTCCCCAGGCGACCGCCGCCGGCCAGGAGTTGGAGAACCGGCCGACATTCAATTGCCAGTTGTCACCCGACGCGGGGCCTTCGTCCGTCCACACGGTGTAGAAAACATTCGATGCCGTCCCCGCCAGCCCATTGGCCACCGGAACCGTTGTGATTTTGACCAGCGCAGCCGAGAGCCGGGGACCCCACGTTTTCCCGCCGTTGGTCGTCATCCAGACTGTATTCGAACCGCCCGCAATGCCGGACACGATGATTTCCTGCTGCGCGCTCGAATTGGTCCGATAGCCCACTCCCGTCACCAGGGCGGATTGCGCGCCGTCCGAGCCAACCATGTTGAACACGTTGGTCGTGTTCACGCCGTGGAGGAACCCGCGCGTGCCGGAAACGCCCACCACCCACCGGCCATCGGGCGTAAGGGCGCGGGCCTCGTTCGTCGTATCGCCCGACAGCACGGGCACGTTGGTCAGCGCGACCGACCCGATTTGTGCCCCGCCGCCGCCCACGGCGATTAAGCCGTCCGTGGACCCCACCGGGCCAAGCACGACGCCGGGATAGACTGCCTGGACGCTCACGTAGTAGGCCGATCCAATCCTAAGCGTCAGCGCGAGTGTCACGCTCTTGTTCGTGGTGAATGTCCATGGCACCACATCCGTTGCGCCGGCCGATAGCCCCACGGAATACTGAAACCCGGTCTGGTTCGTGTCAGCCGTGTCCCAGCTCGCGTGCAAGGACGAGAGGTTCGTCGTGTAAACGCCGTCATCCGTCACCGCCAGGGCGGGTCGGGGAAACTTCACCAGCGCGAAGTCATCGTAGGTTGAATCGGCTTTCAACGTCTGCGACGACACGTAGCCGCCGGCATAGCGCGCCCGGCACGCTGGCCACAACCCCATCCACTTTGTTGTACAAGCCCGCCTCGCCGTTCGCACCCACGAAGAACAGGTAGCCGCTGTCAGTGTGAGTGTGCAAACGGCTGGCCGACCGCAGCAGGACTCCGGCCCAGTTTCCGTTCGTCGGGGCCGAGTTGATCTTGAGCCTGAAGCTGAGGCCGACATCCTGATAGGTGTAAAGCGGGCAGCAGGTCGTGCCCGGCCAGGGATAGATGCCCGTGTGCCGCAGCTCGCTGTTCGTATTGCTCCACCAGCCCCCCTTGTTGAACCACGGAGTTCCGAAGGCCCCGGAGAAGTCGAACAGGACGGTCTCAGGCATCGGATAGGGAACGAACGGGACGACCGCTGGAACCGAGTTAGGATAGCCATTCGCCAGCGCCGAATAGGCCACGCCGACCGATGTGACCTGCCCCGACGGATCCGTCAGGACGCACGAGCCTTGACAGCCGAAATAGCCGCCACAGTTGTCCGAAACGAACCAGAACCACTTCTCAATTCCCGCCTGCTCCAGCCTGGGCAGGTAGATCTGCATAAAGTAGATCACGTTCTCCGGGCTCATTGCCCCAATCCACTCGCCTACCGGTAATTCCGTTATCCACACCGGACAAGACGCGTAGGCGCCGCCCTGGACCGTGTGGCACCACTGCACGAACGGGCTCACGAACTCGTTGATGATCTTGTCGGGGGCCTCGATCTGGGCAGGGCCGCAGTAGCTGTGCACGTTCCAGACATCCACCGGCATGTTTGCGCCAAACTGGGTCTGATAGCTGGTCAGGACTTGCTGATACCAGTTCGTAGCGGAGATCAGCCCGCCGGCGGTGGAACCTCCGCTCTGCCCACAGATGGCAAGCCGGGCCGTCGGGTCTAGCGGCTTGATGAACGTGTAATAGCGGTGGAACATCCGGGCGTACTGGTCGATGGTCAGGTTGTCTTGATCTGCGAGGTCCGGTTCGTTGGCGATGATCCACGTCTTCCCCGGGTAATTTGTCACCCAGGAGCCGAACTGCGTGGGGTTGTTGATCGTATCGGTGATCTTGTTGTAGTCATAGTAATTGCCCCAAACCCGGACCATGTTGATAGGGTTAGCCGGCTGAAGTACATTCCAGTCATACTCCGAGCAGCCCGAGGGCATGCTCAGCCTGGTGAGAACTCCCACGCCCGCGATACCGTAGGGATTTGCGGTCGCACCCGCCCCGCCCGCGCCCAGGATCGCCGCTAACACAAACACAGCGATATGCCTCCACGGCGCCCAGGTCTTCATCATAGGCCGGCCCCTGCTCCCTGCCCGCATCGAGCCATCCGCCAGATTAGCCGATACTGCCAGGAATTTTCGGTTTTTACGCTGCACGGTTCAAGGGGGGGTGTTGTTGCGTCTTATCTGAGATGACTTTACGCCTCCGCAGGGGGGCGTCAAGCCTTGCCTGCGCCCTTTTCGCCGGGTTTGGAGAGCCTGTTACTGTTCGGATGCGGTTGGCGGCGTGAGCGCGCTCATGCCGTCAAGCACGACGACCTCAACAAACGAGGCATGGGGGCGACCATAACGCCACACCATTTTACCATCGCGGTCGTACTCAACCAGGACTGTCCCATCGTGATTCGCTCCGTGACCCAGCCAGTTCGCCACCACTACATTGCCATCACGTTGGACGTGGAAGCCAGTGAAGGATCCTTCTGGCAAACCGTTACCTTGAATCTCCCGAACAACTTCACACTGCCCATTGACCTCCTTCAAAAACCGTGCGCCTGGCCCCGAAGAAACCAAAATATTGCCATTTGTTAACTGAAGGGCCTTAAACAGGTTGCCCGGGATCCTGAGCCGTCGGGTGATATTCCAGCCCTCATCGACCTCTGCCACTTGGCCGACTGCTGCAACCAGATAGGTGCCTGATCGAGTCGGCCTGAGGTGCCGGAGCATGGTCAGGTCGGCGAACACCTTCCGTTCGGCTATCCTGTCCTCAGGATCATAAACTACCAAGGAGGAACCCTTTTGGCCGCCCAGATCGTCCCCAGTGAGAAGAGTCCTACCACTCTTTGTGCGATCAAGGCTGTAGCATTTGCCCCCGGTGCCTTTGACCAACTTAACGAGTTTACCAGAAGTCAGTTCGTATTCTCGGAAGCCGTCGTCCACGCTGAGCAGCACGCGGTTTCCACCCACCAAGCGCATGTCCATGACGTAGCCGGTGGTGACACTCCAATTCCGGCCAGGGTCTTGCTCGTCCACGTGAACCAGCGTGTGGGTGCCGTCGTCCACGGCGAGGAAGCGATGGCGCAGGGTCGGAGCGGCTGCCCGACAGAGGGTGCTGGGAAGTAGCGTTAGGATTGCGAAGGCGACGATCCATCCGAGGATCGTGTGGCGATAGTTTGTTTGCATAACGGCTTCTGGTGACCAGACTATAAGCCGGTGGAGTCACGGGCACATCAAAACTTGCGGTATCGGTTGGTTGCTCATCAAGCGCCTTCTGCCTTGGTCCTGAAGGATGAAACCCAACATCGACCTTGATATAGGGGCAACGCCGATGGTCTTCATGGTATGCAGAAACAGCTTGCCTCGGATGCGCACCCGGGCAAAGTATGTGCCTGATGGCTTGTAACGGACTCGATTGGCGATTGGCGTTCTCACCCAGTTTTGCTGGGTGCCGCCGACTGCGTTGTGGTTTGTTTGATCAGTTTTCATGCAAACAGTAGCAAATGTCAGTATCAGATTGTCAAACGCGCATTCCTCCATCCTGTGTAAGTAGCTGTTGTTCAGCAGGATGGGCCCATAGCTCAGCGGTTAGAGCAGGCGACTCATAATCGCTTGGTCGGGGGTTCAAATCCCTCTGGGCCCACCATTTGATTGCGTTTCGGTGTTTCAGGATGAGTTTGCCGAAACCTCTTAAAGCTCCAGCCCCGCGCGGCGGAAAGCGTCCGGCAACTGGACACCCGCGGCGGCTATCCCGATAGACTTTGGACCTGAACATGAAATTGAAACACGACGTCCGGCTGGTAGCCAGGCGCTTTCAAATCCACGGCGCCTATCAAGGGGCGGCACCTTACGGCAGCGGCCACATCAACGACACTTACTGTGCTGTCTTTGACCAGGCTGGCACTTCCGTGCGCTACATATTCCAGCGTATCAACCATAACATCTTCAAGAACCCGGTGGGCCTCATGGACAACATCCGGCGTGTCATTGCGCATCTGGCCGGCAAGGGAGAGGGGGAGCCGGATTTCAGCCGGCGTGTGCTGACGCTCGTGCCCACGCGATCCGGCGACTTTTACCATTGTGACGAGCAGGGGAACTATTGGCGGACCTACCTTTTCATTGAGAAGGCGCGGACGTATGACGCGGTCAAGTCCCGGCGGCAGGCGTCCCAGGCCGCCAGGGCTTTCGGGCAATTCCAGAAGATGCTGTCGGACCTGCCCACACCGCGCTTGCGCGACACGATTCCGGATTTTCATCACACGCCAAAACGCTTCGCGACGCTGGAAAAGTCTATTGCCGACGACGCCGTCAACCGGGCGAAGTTGGCGAAGCGGGAAATTGAATTTGCCCTGCGCCACAAGGAGATGTGCGGCGTGTTGCTCGACGCGAAGCTGCCTGAGCGGGTCACCCACAACGACACCAAGTTCAACAACGTGATGCTTGACGACGCCACCGGCGAGGGCATTTGCGTGATTGACCTGGACACGGTGATGCCCGGGTTGGCGCTTTATGATTTCGGCGACATGGTGCGCACCACGACCAGCCCCGCAAAGGAGGACGAGAGGGATTTGTCCAAGGTGCGGATGCAGTTTCCGATGTTCGAGGCGATAGCGCGCGGCTACTTGAGTTCAGCAGGCGAGTTCCTGACGCCGGCAGAGAAGCAGCTCTTGCCGTTCGCCGGAAAGCTGATCACTTTCGAGATCGGGATCCGGTTTCTGGCGGACTATCTGTCGGGCGACACCTATTTCAAAGTGCACCGGGATGGCCACAACCTGGACCGATGCCGGACGCAGTTCAAGTTGGTCGAGTCCATCGAGCGGCAGGAGGCTGCCATGAACAAACTCGTGGAGGGCATTTGAAGTGAAAACCTATCACGTGAGTTACGCGGAGCGAAATACCCCAAAATAGCTCTTGATTCCCCGCGCAGCGGCCGGTATATTGCGCGCTCTTTTTAGAAGAAACTGAATTAATTTATGCGACGTCCAAAAGGCATCAAGACCAAGAAGTCCGCGGCCAAGCGGTTCAAGATTACGGCCTCGGGAAAAGTGCTGCGCTCCAGCGCCGGGCGCCGGCACCTCTGCCAGACCAAGAGGCCGAAACGCCGCCGCAGCCTGCGCGGCGCCAGCGTGGTCCACCCGACCGATCAATATCGTATCACGCAGAGCCTTCCCTTTAGCCATTAAGCCGATCTCAGCTTTCAACTATCGAATAGACTATGAGAGTTACAAACGCCCCAGCTTCCCGCAAACGCCGCACAAGAATGATCCGGGCCGCCAAAGGCTTCCGGATGCGCCGCTCCAAGCTCTACCGCTACGCCTCCGACGCGGTGGATCACGGCCGCCAATACGCTTACCGCGACCGCCGGGTCAAGAAGCGCACTTTTCGCGCCCTATGGCAGGTGCGCATCAATGCCGCCGCCCGGGCCGCCGGAACCACCTACAGCCGCTTTATGGAGGGCCTCAAGGCCGCCAAAGTGGCGCTGGACCGTAAGATCCTGGCGGATCTCGCGGCGACCGATATCTCGGCATTCACCGAATTGGTCAAGATCGCCCAGGATGCCTTGAAGACCAAGGCCGCCAAGGCTTGACATTTCCGATAGCTGCTTTCCAATCGTCAGTCGGTGACCGGGCGACCCGAAACGGCTCGCCCGTTTTTTGTGCCCTGCTGCTAAGCCAAACCTGATATGAGTTTCCTGGACCAAGTCGAACCGCTGAAACAGTCGGCGCTTGCGGAGTTGCGGGCCGCGCCGGACCTCGCAGCGCTGGAGCAGGCGCGGGTCAATTACCTGGGCTCCAACGGCAGGTTTACCGCGCTGATGAAACAGCTCGGGACATTGTCCAAGGAGGAGAAGCCCGCTGCAGGCAAGGCGGTGAACGGTGCCAAGGTCGAGCTGGAGGCCTCGCTCGTCGCACGCCGCGGCGAGCTGGAACTTAAGGCCGCGATGCCCACCGAGCCGACCGACTTTACGCTTCCGGGACGGCGGCGCGTGCTGGGCAAGCTCCACCCGCTTACCCAGGTGACCGAGGACATCGTCCGGAGCTTCCGCAAGATCGGGTTCGTGGTGGCCGATGGGCCGGAGGTGGAAGGGGAGTATCATTGCTTCGATGCGCTGAATACGCCGGCGGATCACCCGGCGCGGGATGCGCAGGACACGTTCTACCTGGCAAAAGCAGAGGGAGGAATGCAGAATGCGGAATCCGGTCCCCAGCCCTCGACGCTGCTGCGCACGCATACCTCTTCGGTGCAGATCCGGGTGATGGAGAAACAGCCGCCGCCGGTGCGTATTATCGTGCCCGGGCGCGTCTATCGCCGCGACAACGCCGATGCTACGCACAACCCGACATTCCACCAGGTGGAGGGGCTCTACGTGGATCGGAATGTCACCGTGGGCGACCTCAAGGGAACGGTGGAGTTCGTGTTCAAGGAACTGATGGGGCCGGAGACGCGGATTCGCTTCCGGCCTCACTACTTCAGCTACACCGAGCCGAGCTTCGAGATTGATTTCAGCAGCGCGCTGACGCGGAAGATGGGGAAGGAATGGCTGGAAATCGCAGGCTGCGGCATGGTGCACCCCCAGGTCTTCGAGAACGTCGGGTACGACCCGGAAGTCTGGACCGGTTGGGCCTTCGGCTTTGGCATCGAACGCATTGCCATGATCCGGTACGGCATAACTGACATACGCTTGTTCTACGAGAACGACGTGCGGTTCCTCAGGCAGTTTTGACGCCCCATGAAAGTCACCTTTAATTGGCTCAAACAGTACGTCGAGTTCGATTGGTCGCCAGCCGAGCTCTGCGAGCGGCTCACCATGCTCGGCATCGAGGTCGAGGGCGTCCAGAAGCTCGGCGGCGAATTTGAAGGCGTTGTCGTTGCACACGTCATCACCAGGGACAAGCATCCCAACGCTGACAAGCTCACCGTTTGCCGTGTCCATGATGGCAAGGGCGAGCGGCAAATTGTCTGCGGGGCGCAGAACTTCAAGGCCGGCGACAAAGTGCCGATGATCCTGCCGGGCGCCAGCCTGCCGGCCAAGCCCGGCGAGGCGCCATTCACGATCAAGGTCGGCAAGATCCGCGGCGTCGAATCGCACGGCATGATGTGCTCACCGCAGGAGCTCGGCCTGAGCGACCCGGTGGATGGGCTGCTCATCCTGCCGGAGGATGCCAAGGTCGGTCAGCCGTTTGCCGAATACCTCGGCCGGAGCGGTAGCGATATCGTCTATGATCTGGAGATCACCCCGAACCGGCCCGATCTCAACAGCGTTATCGGCATCGCCCGCGAAATCAGCGCGCTGACAGGCAACCCGCTGAAGCTGCCGGAGGTGAAGCTGAGCGAAACCGGCAGCCCGGTGCAGCAATCGGTCGCGGTGCGGATTGAGGATCCCGAGCTGTGCCCGCGTTACACCGCCCGCGTGATCCGCGGGGTGAAGATTGCCCCCAGCCCGGATTGGCTGAAAAGCGCGCTGGAAAAGGTCGGCGTGCGCAGCATCAGCAACGTCGTGGACGTGACCAACTACGTGATGCTCGAAACCGGCCAGCCGCTGCATGCGTTTGACTATCATCTGTTAGCCAAGGCCGGCGGAGCCGCTCCGCCCAGCATCGTCGTCCGCCGCGCCACCGATGGAGAAAAGTTTATGACCCTGGATGGCCAGGAGCGCACCCTGACCAGCCAGATGCTGCTGATCGCCGACGAGACCAAGGCCGTGGCCCTGGCTGGCGTCATGGGCGGGCAGAACAGTGAGATTAATCTGAACACCGTGGATGTGCTCGTCGAGAGCGCCTGCTTCAAGCCGCAGAACATTCGCGCCACCTCAAAGAAGCTGGAGCTGCGCTCGGAATCGTCTTATCGCTTCGAACGCGGCGCCGATGTCGGCGTCTGCGACTGGGTCAGCCAACGCGCGGCGCAGTTGATCCTGCAGACGGCGGGCGGGTCATTGGAGCCGGGAGTCGTGGATGCTTATCCGAAGCCATTTGCGCCCAAGCAAATCGCCCTGCGCCACGCGCAGACCGACGCTGTGCTCGGCATCCCGGTGCCTGCGGAGCAACAGATTGACTCGCTCCGTCGGCTGGGCCTCGAAATCGCCACAGATGCGGCGGCTTCTCCGGCGTCCACGGTTTTCAAGGTCCCCTCATTCCGCGTGGACCTGAAGCGCGAGATTGACCTGATCGAAGAGGTCGTGCGGCTCTACGGCGTGGACAGGATTCCCGCCACGGCGCCTCGCGGAGCCATCGGCACCAACGCCTACGACGCGGTCCATGACCAACTCGCGGAGGCCCGCCGCATCCTGACGGGTCTCGGCTTGTTTGAGGCCCAGGGGCAGACGCTCGTTTCCGACACAGCCGCCCGCCTGGTGGGCGCTGAGGGGCTCGTGCCGCTGGCCAATCCCTTGAGCAGCGATATGAACGTGCTGCGGCCGAGCCTGCTGCCCGGCCTCCTGGATGCGCTCCGGCACAACCTCAGCCGCAAGACCTGCGACGTGGCCCTGTTCGAAGTAGGTCGCGTATTCGCGGAAGTGAACGGCCATCGCCAGGAGGGACGCCGCGTGGCCATTGCCTTGACTGGCCAGCGCAGCCCCCTGTTTTGGAGCGGGGATGAACGCGAGGCGAAGTTCGACATCTACGATCTGAAGGGTGTGCTGGAAGAATTCCTGGAGCAGTTCGGCCTGCGCGGGCAGACCTATGCGCGCCGGGCGGAGAACACCACGCTCTTCCTGGAATCGGCCACGGTCCAGCTTGGCAAGTTCACGCTCGGCGAATTCGGGCAGTTGCTGCCGCCCCTCGCCAGGCGATACGACCTGCGTGATGTCGTGCTGCTGGCGGAACTGAATCTCGACGTGCTGCTGGCGCGGCGGAACCCCGTGAAGTCATTCAAGCCGCTGCCCTCCTTCCCGGCCATCCGCCGCGACATCGCGATGGCGGTGCCGGAAGCGACCACCCACGAGGCGGTCCTGCAGGTGGTGAAGCAGGCCAAGCCAGCCAACCTTGAGGGGGTGGACCTGTTTGACGTGTTCCGGGGCAAGAATGTTGCCGCGGGCCAGAAGAGCGTGGCTTACGCCTTCACCTACCGCCACGCGGAGCGCACGCTAACCGATGCCGAAGTCAACGCCGCCCATGAAAAGGTGGTCGAGCAGTTGAAGCAGAGGCTCCAGGCGGTAGTGCGGGAGTAGTGCGGGTGGAGTAGAACGCCAACGGCGTTCTACTGACAAGACCGAGGGAAAGACAACGCCGGGCAACCCTTCTTCCCGGTCCCACTGAAGTGATCGGATGAGCTCGGATGCGGGCGGATAAGTGCGGAGGCCGATGGATGGTTCAGGCTCGCTTTTTCTCCCTCTCCTCCTGCAGCGGGAGGCGAGGGGGAAGGTGGGCGCGTCCTCGTCCCTGTGATGGGTTCGCGGTCCGGCGGCCAACCACACGAGCGCGGGCGGCTTCTTTTCCCTCTCGTCCATTCAGAATGGAGCAGAGGGGGCCAGGGTTGGCAGGGTTGGGTGATGCGCCCATCAGGATTTCGGCGGCGGGTTTGCGGCGAGATGCGCTTCCAAATGGGCAATCAATGGCGGCAGGTCGCGCGCGACGGTGTCCCAAACCACATTTAAATCCACGTCATCGTAATCGTGGATGAGAATGTTGCGCATGGCGGTGAGGAGCTTCCACGGAATCTCAGGGAACTGATTTTTCGCTTCGGGAGACAGTCGGTGGGCGGCTTCGCCAATGATCTCAAACTTGCGGTTCACCGCCTCATATTTCTCCTCGTTCGCCGTGAACGCTTCCAGGGAAACTCCATCGGTGAAACGGCGGATCGCCTTGGCCGCTTCCAGGATATCCTCCAGGTAGGCGTTATCCTTCCGCATAAATTGGGGTCGCGGTGGTGAGGATGGAATGTCTGCGATAGCGGTTGCGGCTGCTCTCGATGGCGCGGCGGCTTACCAAGTCCACCGGCCGGCCAAACAGTTCCGCCAGATTCTCCTGCATCTCCGCCCAATCAAGCAACGTTGGATGCGCATCCGCTCGCAGCGTCGCCAGCAAATCTACGTCGCTTTCATCCCGGAAATCGTCGCGCAAAGCCGAGCCGAACAGTTCCAGCCGGGCGATGCCACGCTCTCGGCAGAACCGGCCTAATCGTTCTGGATTGAAGTTCAGCTTCACGGTTGTGTCTTAACATTTTGAGCCATCCGTGTCAAAGGGCGGAATTCGTTTTGCTTTCGCAATACTGAAAGGATGCGATCACCAGATCATTCGCACAGATACCCCATCCTGGTCAACGGCACGATTCTTCTCCCTCTCTTCCATTCAGAATGGAGGAGGGCTGGGGAGAGGAGGTTCGGTAACCAGAGTTGCAGCCGACCATCAGCCAGCAGGCGCGGGAGAGCCCATTCTTCCCTGCACCGCGCCCGGTGATCACTCCGCCACGGCCGGAGAGACGGGTTGCGTAAAGATGGCCCGGTGAATGGGTGTGGGGTAGGGGGCGTCCGGGCCTTTGGCGGCCGCCCACAGGATGCGGTTCAAGGCGTCCTCGGGCGCGCGGTCGTAGTCGCGAAAGTTCATTTGCGAGGATTGTTTGGAGAAGGGCGACTTGACGGTGTTCTTGGCCAGCAGATCCACACGGGCGGGCAGCGGGCTAAACGGCTTGGCCAGCGCGGTTGTCTGGAAGCAGTTGAACATCGGCGTTGCGCCAGCATCGTACTGCGTCAGCGGCGGCAGCCCCAGGATCAACTCCATCGTGCGCACCATGCTGGCGGTCGTATAAAGAGTGCTATCCACCAGGCCCCGCTTGCAATAGGGGCTGATGACCAGCCCTGCCGTCCGATGCGCGTCCACATGGTCCGGGCCGTTCTGGGCATCGTCCTCGATCACGAAGATCGCCATCTGGCTCCAGAACTTGCTACGCGAGGCGGCCTCGACGATGCGGGCGAGGCCGAGGTCGTTGCTGGCGACGCAGGCATCGGGCTTGAAGGCACCGGGTGTGGTGCCGCGGGTGTGGTTCTCGCCGAGGGACATGATCATGAACTGAGGGAGCGTTCCCGTCTGCTCAGCCTCGTGGAGATCCTCGATCCAGCCCTTCACCCTGTCCATGTCGCGCCCGGCCTCCCAGCGGCCGCGGTTGACCGAGGGCACGCGCCGCGCGCCTTCGCCGTAACATTTGTAGCTGACGCCGTGCCGCTGGCACAGGTCCCACAGGTATCCCGCCGAAGGCGTTTCCATCTCCACATTCCCGGGCAGGCGGCCATGCTGGGAGTAGGACATGAGCCAGGAGCGCTGGTTAAAGTCGGTCGCTATCGCGGCGTCGCACCAGCTATGGCCGTCAACGCTCACCTCGCCGTTGCAATACAGGTTGTCGAGCAGCACATACTCCCGTGCCAGTTGATGCTGGTTGGGGGTGACCGCCTCGCCATAGATCGCCAGTGACGGCTCACCGTTGCCAATCGGCTTCCCGCCGGCGTCTTTCATGTCGCCGAACACCTGGTCGTAGGTGCGGTTCTCCTTGATGATGTAGAGCACGTGCTTGATCGGGCACGGTTGGCCGACCTGTTCGGGGATCACGCTGCCGCTGGGGATAGGTGCCTGGTGCAGCGCCTGGGGCGTGTAGGGCGAGTTGCGCCGGACCTGCTCGGTATGGGCGGCCATCTGCGCGGAACCAGGTCGGTTGATGAAGGAAACCGAGCCCTCCAACAGGCTTGCGATGTGATCATGCGCCAGGGGGTTGGCTTTCTTCCGCCGGGTTTTGCCGTGGCTGGGAAAGTTCGGGTGCGAAACCAGGCCCTTGCCGTTGGCGACGAATAGCGTCTGGTTGTCCGGGCTGACGCATACGGCGCTCGGATACCAGCCCACGGGGATAAAGCCGTTTACTACCGACACGGATTCACGGTTGCGCCGGGCCTCTTCGGACAGGGCATTCGAAATATCTACCAGCATGACGCTGTTGTTATCCGCGTTGGCGACGAAGAGCGTTTTGCCGTCCGGTGACACCGCCACGGCGTCAGGCGTGCTGCCCTCGGGCGACCCGGGGTAAAGCGAGGTGGAGATGATCTCGCGGGCAGCCTCCGGCACCCGGCGCTTCAGGCTGGCTTCGGGCGCCGGCTTTTCGACCGCCTTGGTTTGGATGACGTGCACGGTGTTGTCACCGCTGCACGCGACGAAGAGGCGCCCGTCCGGCGCCAGGGCCAGGTCGTTGGGCCGGATACCCACTGCGATGTTGCGCGCGCGCCGATTCGACACCGTGTCCACCACGCTCACGCTTCGGCTGCCCCAGTTGCTCACGTAGAGATGCCGCTTGTCCGCGCCGAAGACGCACGAATGGGGGTATTCTCCCACCTCCACGGTCGTTTCCAGTGCGAGCGTCTGCGCGTTCAGCACCCAGATCTCGCTGTTGGCTTCGTTGCAGACGTAGACCTTGCCCGTCCCGGGATGCACGGCTATCCCCGCCAGAAACACCGCTTCCGCTTTTGGTGAGGGCTTGACCGACCCGTCGGGCGCGGCTTTGGTGTCGGCGTATTTGAACAGGTGGATCCGGCCGGAGTCGCCGCCGGACACCAGGATGCGGCGGCCGTCCAGACTGAACGCCAGGCCGTTCCAGATCCTCTGCAGTGGAAAGAACTGGGTGACCCGCCGCGTCGCGATATCCAGGAGGCTCAACCCGGTGTCGTTGTATCCCGCGCTGGCTGCCAGCAGCATTTTCTTGTCCGGCGAGACCACCAGCTTGAGGGCCAGGTCGCTGATCGGGACGTGCTCGCCGACCGGGGTGACGCCCCAGCCATTGAAGAGCAGATTCGTGCCGGGCTTAAGTCCGGACGCCAGGCGCACCTGGGCATCGTTGACGGCCTCCCCGGCTTTGCGCGCCGGGCTTTGTTCCTGTGCGCCGCAAGGCCATACGATCAGGAGCGCCATGGCGGCGAGGAGGCCGGCCTGGCACCGTGCCTGGTATAGGGCCTGGTTTACTGCCAAAATGCCCGCTCAGCAGATGTTTGAATCATCATGAAGACCATACTCACTGCCGTTCTGTACTCCCTGGCTTTAACCATCGCTGCCCAACCGGGCAAGCCCGTCGTCATCGCGCATCGCGGCGCCAGCGGGTATCTGCCTGAGCACACGCTGGAAGCCAAAGTGCTGGCCCACGCCATGGGCGCGGATTTCCTGGAGCAGGACGTCGTCCTCACCAAGGACGACGTGCCCATCGTGATGCACGACATCCAGTTGGAGACGATCAGCGACGTGGCCCGGCGGTTTCCCGACCGCCAGCGGACAAACGGCCATTACTACGCGCTGGATTTCACGGTTGCAGAGATCAAGCAGCTTCACGCCAACGAACGCATCAACCCGAAGACCGGCAAGGCGGTCTATCCCAACCGCTTTCCCCTGGGCCAGTCGTCCTTCCAGATCCCGACGCTGGAAGAGGAACTGCAGCTCATCCAGGGGCTCAACAAGACTTCCCGCCGCGTCGCGGGCATTTATCCCGAGATCAAGCAGCCTGCCTGGCATCGCAAGCAGGGCCATGACATCAGCCGGATCGTGCTGCCGATCCTGCGCCGCTACGGTTACGTCAGCAAACAGGACCCGTGCTGGATCCAGTGCTTCGAGATGGACGAGGTGAAGCGCATCCGGACCGAGCTGGGCTGGGAGGGGCGACTCCTCCTGCTCCTCCCGGGCAGCCCGAAGAAGACGGACGGGAGTGGCGGGGAGAAGTGGTTCACACCCGCGGGCATGGAGGAACTGGCAAAGGTGGCCGACGGCGTCGGCCCAGAGCTCAGCGCGATTGTGTCCGGGAACTCAAAGGCCGGCCGCAAGGTGACCGACTTCGTCAGGAACGCCCATGGCGCGAAGCTGACCGTGCATCCTTACACGCTGCGCTCGGATGACCTGCCGAAGTGGGCCGACTCCATGGACGACGCGCTGGAAGTTCTGTTTGTCGAAGCCGGGCTCGACGGTCTTTTCACCGACTTTTCGGATGTGGCCGTCCAATGGCTCGGGTCGCACGGAAAGCGCTGAGGTTGTTGCCGGGTGCCGGGGATCTCGA
The DNA here is from genome assembly GCA_026397855.1 of Verrucomicrobiota bacterium. Taxonomy (GTDB): domain Bacteria; phylum Verrucomicrobiota; class Verrucomicrobiia; order Limisphaerales; family UBA8199; genus JAPLUA01. The sequence goes on from JAPLUA010000654.1 coordinate 14,236, forward strand.
TCTGCCGGCGGTTGAGGCGGGAATTTGCAGGGAATTGCTTATCGCACACCCGCTTGTAATAGGCGCTGCGCAGTGAACACGCTGTTTGAGACGCCAAGGGCGTCGTTCATACCAGCCCAAGGCAACGCCTTGGGTTCATGGCCCCAAACACCATCCGGAGCGCTGAAGGCGCGACTCAACGGCATCTGGCAACCTCAGTTGAGGTTAATCACAACGGGCGAACCCACACGTTGCGGAAGCGCACCGGGTTACCGTGGTCCTGGAGATACAAAGGCCCTTTATCGGCAACCCCTTTGAGCGGGGCCGCGGTCGTGGGCTCGCCTCCGACAGGGACATGGTCCTGAATCAGCACGCCGTTGTGGAGCACGGTGAACGAGCCGGCTTGTACCTGGCCATCCGCGAGCTTCTTCGGCGCATGAAAGATGATGTCGTAAGCCTGCCATTGCCCGGGCTGGCGGCACGCATTGACCATCGGCGCGTTATGCCCGTAGAAAGCCCCGCACTGGCCGTTCGGGTAGGTTTTGTTGTGGTAACAATCGAGCACCTGGATTTCGTAGCGCCCCATGAGATAGACGCCGCTGTTGCCGCGGCGCTGCCCATCGCCTTTGACGACCGACGGCGACGCCCACTCGACGTGCAACTGGCAGTCGGCGAATTCTTCCTTGGAGAAGATGCCGCCTTGGGGCGTGGTTTCCATCACGCCATCCTCCAGCTTCCATTTCGGCTCGGCACTGCGCTCGCCGCGAAACTTGGACAGGTCTTTGCCGTCGAACAGCACGTTGGCATCCGAGGGCGGGCCTCCGGCCGGGCCTGGTTCCACCACCGGCGGTTCCTGCTCTGGCCCGGGAGCGTCCGCCGCGCGAGGGCTGATAACAAAGGCCGCCAGGAGCAGGCCGGCCACGGCTACGACTTTCGCGGTTCCGCTTAGCCACAATTCTGTCTTCATAAACAGGCTCTCCAATTCATGCGCCAACTGGCCCGTTTACACCAGCTTCTTCAGTCTCGGGTCTGCCGCCAGCTTCTTGACCAGCTCTTTGACCTTCTGCGACTGGTTCTTGTCGGCCAGCAGGGTGGCATCGTCGGTTTGAACCAGGATCGAGTCGCGCAGTCCGACCACCGCGATGGGCGTGCGCCGGTCTTTGCTGCGGGCGTCGAAGATGATGTTGCGCGCGGCGTCAACATGGATGAAATCAGCCACCGCGCAATTGCCTTCGGGGTCGGACTTGATGTGCCGGCCCAAGGCGGTCCACGAGCCGAGATCGTCCCATTCAAAGGTGCCATCCGCGACCACCACGTTGTGGGCGTGCTCCATGAGCGCGTAGTCAATGGAGACCTTCTTGATCTCCGGATACTCCTTCGCGAGGACCTTATTCAGCTTGGCCGGGTTTGCCGCTACCTTGAACCAGCGCTGGCAGGCTTGATACATCTCCGGCTGGTGCTTCTGCAAGCCCTCGGTGATGGTGACAAAGGACCAGATGAACATGCCCGCGTTCCAGCGGTATTGGCCGCTGTTCAGGTATTCGACCGCCCGGTCGTGGGTGGGCTTCTCCACGAACTGCTCGGCGCGATGGAAGATCGTCTTGTAAGCCTTCGTCCCCTGGGGCGGCGGCAGCGTCTCGCCGACACGGATATAGCCGTAGCCGGTGGCCGGCTCGTTGGGCTTGATGCCAATGGTGACAATGGCCTGCCCGCGGCTGGCAAGATCAAACGCGTCCGAGAGCACCTGCTGGAACTTCTTCTCCTCCGGGATGACATGGTCGGCGGGCAGCACCGCCATCACGCCCGTGGTCGAGCGCGCCCCTACCAAGGCCGCCCCGAGCGTGACCGCCGCGCACGTATCGCGTCCGACAGGCTCGGCGATGACATTCTCCTTGGGCAGCTTGGGCAATTGCTTGCGCACCGTGGGTGCCTGGACTTCGTTGGTGATGATCAGGATGTTCTTCATCGGCACCAGCGGGAGCACGCGGTCAACGGCCTGCTGCAAGAAGGAGCGGCCGCCGAGCAGCGTGATGAGCTGCTTGGGCGTCTTTTCCCGGCTCATCGGCCAGAAGCGCTCGCCCTTGCCGCCGGCCATGATGATGACGAATCGTTCGTTGGTGTTGGCTTTCATGTGTGTAACATTATGAATCTTCTCCTGAGCTGCTAACCGGGCTTGACGGCTGACACGAGCGAATGGACGAAGGTTTCCACCCGGATCAAAAAGTCCGGCGACTTTGCATGCTGCGCAATTTGGTTTACGATGGCGCTGCCCACCACCACCGCCTCCGCGCTGGCCGCGACTGCGCGGGCCTGTTCCGGGGTCGAGATGCCGAAGCCGACGGCGATCGGCAAGTCCGTGTGCGCGCGGATGCGGGCGGTCATTTGTGAAATGGTATCCGCGACCTTCGTTTGCATGCCGGTAACCCCCTCGCGCGAGACGTAATAAATGAACCCGGCGCCGCGTTTGACGATCAGCTCAATGCGGTCCTCCGGCGTGGTCGGGGCGACGAGGTAGATATTGCACAGGCCGGCCTGGCGCATGAGCGCTTCGTAGGTGTCGCTCTCCTCGGGCGGCAGGTCGAGCACGAGCAGGCCATCCACCCCGGCTTGGGCGGCATCCCGAATAAAGCGCTCGATGCCGTGCCGGTGGATGAGATTGAAGTAGATATAGAGGACGATCGGGATCTGCGACTCACGGCGGATGGCCGCCACGGTTTCCAGGACCTTGGGCGGGGTGGTGCCCGACTCCAGCCCGCGCTGGGCCGCAAGCTGGTTGACCAGGCCATCCGCCAGCGGATCGCTGAACGGGACGCCCAGTTCGAGCACATCTACGCCGACCTTGTCAAATGCCAGCGCCAGCTTGCGCGTGGCCTCCAGGTCCGGATCGCCTGCGCCGATGTACACGACAAACCCCTTCTTTCCCTCGCGCCTAAGCCCGGCAAATCGTTCTATGATGCGGTTCATCCGGGCACAGTTTCGGCATTCACGGCGCCGGTTTCAAGTTGCAAGTTGCAGGGTAACTGGCGCATCTGGGCAGCACCAACGATTTGTAGTAGAGCAAGCCTCCGGCTTGCTTTGTCCCGCCAACCTTCCAGGTTGGCCCGGAGGTGGGCTGTGCTGATTCCGTTCGGCAAGCTGGAAGCTTGCCGGGACGGGCGCAAGCCGGAGGCTTACGCTACTATTCGGTAGCAGTTGCAAGATGCGCCCAGCCCCGTCAGGACGAGGCCCCGATGCGCGCGACCTAGAGCGCGGGAATGCGGGCGGTGAACGTGTTCGGTCGGTCCCGCCAGCCGTTGATTTGCTGGAGGGTCCGGATAAAGATGCGTTTGCCGGCCGGCGGCTCGCCAAACCGGGCAACGTAGAGGTCCGTGATGTCCACCTCCTCGGCGTCCTCGTCCGGCAGCACCCCGAGGAGGGAGTAGTGGTCCACGTAGGTAACCCCCGGGCCCTGGGGGCGGGCGCCGAAGACGAGCACGTATTGGCCGGGTTTGCGCGAGAGCTGGAGCTTGAGCGAGACGACGCCGCCGGTGTTGCTGGTGATGAGCCCGACGACCGGGCTAGCCGCAAACACCGGGATCGGGGGCGGATCGGCTACCATGGGCAGGCCGAGCAGCGCCAGGTGGGCATTGACGGAGACCGAGACCAGGTAGCCTGAAACCGGGTTGGACCGGCCCAGCACGCTGCGGGTGCGGCGATTCCCGCCTACGGTGGCCCAGGCCAGGAATTGCTCGTCGGTCAGGGTGCCCCAGAAACTGCGGGCGCGCTGGAAGGCGGCCCGCCAATCCATTTGCCCCCGCGTGCGGGGATTGCGCGGGATGATTTTCCGGCGTCGGATCTGGCCATAACGATTCTGGTAGCTGACAGTTTCGCCCAGCGACCCTGTTTGCGGCACATCGCGAATCTTCATGGAGGCAAATCATCCCGATTTTGAGCCTTGGCGTCAAGCTATATTCCATGCTTGAAGTCATTTGGGGATTACTTTGGGCATACGAGGGGCATACGAGGGGTATACGAGGGGTATACGAGGGGTCATGGTGAACTCCCGGTGGTGGTCCAGGGTTGGGTTGGAGTGCGGAGGGCTGGCGGTAGGGGCGCCGGTGAGGTTAGCGCTGGTTGTGCGCCGTCTGCCAAACGAGCCGGAGCCCTTCGAGCGTCAGGAGAGGCTCCACGGCCGTAATGGCGCTCAGCTTGGACCCAATCAGTTCGGCGTAGCCGCCCGTGGCTACCACGGGCAGCCGGGGTGCCTTGAGTTCGCGCTTCAGCTCCCGGATCAGCTCCAGGATCAGGCCACGATAGCCGTGTACGGCGCCCACGAGCATCGCCTGCTCGGTGCTCTTGCCAATGGCGCTGCGGACCTCCCGGATGCGAATGCGCGGAAGCAAGGCGGTCTTTTCGTGCAGGTAATCGGTCATGGCCGCAAGCCCGGGGGCGATGATGCCGCCGACGTAGTCCCCGGCGCGGTCCACGACGTCGAACGTGACCGCCGTGCCGAAATCCACGACGACCGACGGCGCGCCGAAGTGATGGCGCGCGGCCACCGCATTGGCGAGCCGGTCGGGGCCGATGGTCTCGGGCCGCGGATAATGGATGCCGACGCCACAGAGGGTCTTCGGGGTGAGCTCAAGGCAGGGCAGTTGCCAGAGGCTTTGAATGGCCCGGTGAGCGAGGGGGGTAGCTCGTGGCACGACGCTGCACAGGGCTGCGCCTTCGAGCCGTCCGCGGCCGGTGAATCGCTGGAGAGCTTTCTCCGGCACCCCTTTGAACCAGGCCGACGTGGGGATGTCCGTCTGTTTGAGCACCCGCCTGGAGTCCGCCAGGCCCAGGTGGGTGTTGGTGTTGCCGATGTCGAGCAGCAGGATCATTTCTCCAGTGCCACGTCTCCCCCGGTGATCCGTTCCAGATGGCCGTGGACGGTGCGCAGCAGCAGCTCGCCATCCTCGCCCAGCGATTCGGCGCGCCCGCGGATTTGCCGGTCGCCCGTGCGGATCACCACTTCCCGTCCGATAGTGGCGCCATGCTCTTCCCACTCGTCTGCCAGCGCGGCGAATTGGCCGGGGTCGATGCGCGCGTAGTCGTGGTCCAGCTCCCGCAGAATGGCCACCGCGAGTTCGGGCCTGGAGACGGGCTGGCCCAGTTCGGCCTTGAGGGAGGTCGCCAGCTTGCGCAGCTCAGCGGGGAAGTCGCCCGGGTTCAGGTTCACGTTCACGCCGATGCCGAGGATGAGGTATTTGACCCGATCCAGCTCTGCGCTCAGCTCCGTGAGGATGCCCGCCACCTTGCTGCCGCCAATCAGAATGTCATTGGGCCACTTGATTTCCGGCTTCAGGCCGGTCTGCAATTCAATCGCTCGCCGCAGGGCTGTCGCCGAGGCCACCGTCAGCCGGGTCGCCTCTTGCGGGCGCAAATCGGGCCGCAGCAGGACGGAAAACCACAGTCCCCGTTTGGCGGGCGACATCCACCCTCGCCCCAGCCGGCCCCGGCCTTTGGTCTGCGACTCGGCGAACACCACCGCGCCTTCTTTGACGCCATCCCGCGCGAGCTTCTCGATCACGTCGTTGGTGGAGGTGGTCTCCTGGAAGACGCGGATGTCGCGCCCGATGACCTGGGTCGCTCCCAGCCGGGAGATCAAATCGTCGGCGTGCAGCACGTCCGGTGCGTTCAGCAGGCGATAGCCCCGATGTGGGCTCGCCTCGATGTCGTAGCCGAGCGAGCGCAGATCCTCGATGCGCGCCCAGATCGCCGCGCGCGTGACGCCCAGTTCCTGGGAAAGCTGCGCGCCGGACACGGCACCGTCGCCGGCGGCGCGGAGGGAAGTCAGGATCAGTGCGTCGAGGCTCATCCGGACTAAAGCTCGAAGTCGAGGGCGATGTCCACCGCCCGGGCGGAGTGAGTGATGGCGCCAACGGAGATGAAGTCCACGCCGGTCTCGGCAATGGCCCGGGCGCCGGCCAGCGTCACGCCGCCGCTGGCCTCGGTCTGTGCCCGGCCTTTGCACTTCTGCACGGCCAGCCGCAGTTGCACCAGGTTCATGTTGTCGAGCAGCACGATGTCCGCGCCGGCGGCAACTGCCTGCTCGACCTGCTCCAGGGTGTCGGCTTCCACTTCCACCTTGAGCAGCGGATACCGGGAGCGCGCTCGATGGACAGCGGCCGCCACGGGGTTGGGCGATTCATCCTTCAACACCGCCAGGTGGTTGTCCTTGATGAGAACCATGTCGAACAGCCCGACGCGATGGTTTCGGCCGCCGCCGCAGGTCACGGCATACTTCTCCAGCCGCCGCCAGCCCGGCGTGGTCTTTCGGGTGTCCAGGATCTGCGCGCGCGTGCCTTGGATGGCTTCAACGAACTGCGCAGTGATCGTGGCGACGCCCGACAGGCGCTGGACGAAGTTAAGGGCGACGCGCTCGGCGCCCAGGAGCGCCCCGGCAGGCCCGGTGATGCTGAGCAGCGGCTTGCCTTCCGCAACGCGCTGGCCGTCCTGTGCGGCGCGGGTGATTTGGACACTGGGAGAAAGCTCGCGAAAGGCCGCTTCGGCCAGTTCCATGCCCGCCACCACCAGCGGCTCGCGCGCAACCATCATCCCCCGGGCCTGCGCGCCTTCGGGCACGGTGGCCAGCGTCGTCGCGTCGCCGGGGCCGATGTCCTCAGCCAGGGCGGCGGCGACAACCTGCCGGATCACATCTGCAGCTAGTGCTTCCACACCGGGAGGATGGAGGAATACGGGCAAAAGTGAAAGGATGTTTGCATCGTAGCCGGCAGACCTCAGCGCTGCAGTTCAACCCTGGGACCGCAGCCACAGATCTCGAAGCCGCAGCCAGGACCAGACCGGGCTTAATGCAGAGACGCGGAGGAACGCGGAGAAGCGGAGCGTCGGAGCGTCGGAGCGCCGCAGCGTGCGAGCGCCGGGGC
>JAPLUA010000344.1:0-7207 GCA_026397855.1 Verrucomicrobiota bacterium
GACGAACTCGACCGCCTGACTGAGGTCTTCAACGCCATGACCGGGCGCCTCGCCCAATCCTTCGCGCGCATGCGCGAGTTCACGCTGCACGCCTCGCATGAACTCAAGACCCCCCTCACCGTCATGCATGGCGAGCTGGAAACAGCCCTGCAAAATCAGTCTCTCGACACCTCGCAAAGGGAGCGCCTGGAAAGCGAGCTGGACGAGGTGCAGCGCCTGGCCAAGATTGTTGACGGCCTCACCCTGCTCACGAAAGCCGATGCCGGCCTGATCACCCTGGCCCGTGAGCCGGTCCGACTGGATGAGCTGGTTCGCGAGGCCTGCGCCGACGCCCAAAGCCTGGCCCGCCCGCAGGACGTCCATGTCACCATCACAGCCTGCGAGGAGCTGACCGTCACGGGCGACCGCCACCGTTTGCGCCAGTTGCTGCTGAACCTCACCGACAACGCCATCAAATACAACGCGCACAAGGGAACCGTCACCCTGAGTTTGCGCCGGGCAGACCAAGCCGCCGAGTTGGCCATCGCCAACACCGGCCCCGGGATCCCGCCAGAAATCCTGCCGCGCATCTTCGACCCGTTCTTCAGGGGCGATTCCAGCCACAGCCAGGCCGTCGAAGGCTGCGGACTGGGACTGAGCATTGCCCTATGGATCACCACCGCCCACGGGGGAACCATCCAGATCACATCCGCGCCGGGCGAGCCCACGATCACCAGCGTCCGGCTTCCCCTTCCCTGACTTCCGGCAGGCGATTGATTTCCCAATGCCCGGCCCCGGCCTACTTCCGCTGCTGGACGCGCCGGGAGATCTCCTCCGTGATCTGGGATGCCGTGTTCTTGACGTTCTTGTTCAGGTCCTGGCCTGACATGGCAAATCGGACAGCGGCGGCGTAGGGGTTCAGGGCCACAACCGCCCCGGCACCAGGCTTCTTGCCGCTGGTGGCATCCGTGGTGATTTCGTAAAGGGGCTTGGGAGTGCCCTTCGAAAGATCCTGCATGCCGACGACCACTTGCAGGTCCGTCTGCCCCTGGCCAAGGCCGATCATGGCCCGGCGGAGCCGGTTGCCCTCCTGGACCTCGACAAACGCGCCCTCCAGCAGCCAGCCTTCAGTCGCCATCGGTACGCCCGGCGACAGCCTGCGGGCCTTGAAGCCTGCATGGGAGAGGTCTTTCACCAGCGAATCGGCCATCAGATCCACCAACTGCCGGGCGCGAGCCGCGGGATCGGTGGATGCGCCGGACAGGCGGTTGCCGACGCGACCGAGCGGTCCCGAACGGCCCGACAGCACGCCATCCTCATGCTGGATGTTCTGTGCCCCCAATTCAAAGTTGGCCACATAGATGACCGCCGGCTTTTCCGTCGGCACCGCCGCAACGTCACGCCCGCCGGTGACCTTGGCCGTGTTGCATCCACTCCAAAGGCAACCCGCAAGAACAAAGAGGCCAGCGCGAACCAGATTGGTGTTGAACTTCTGTAAACTCATCCACCTACCGTGCCCCTTGAACTGCCCGCGGTCAAATGAGATTCAAGAACCAGACATGACGTAACCCCGCCTTCGGATTTCGGCCTTCCTTCGGATTTCGGTCTTCGGATTTCAGAGCCCAAGCTGCGCCTTAAGTTCCCCGAAGTGGTCCCGCACCCGGCTGCGCGCCGTAAAATCCCAGAGGGTCGTTCCCTGCTCACGCAATCCCAGCGTCGCCGCGGTCCACGCCTGGCCCCAGCCGCTTTCGAGCGACCATGCGCCCCAGCCGACATCGGCCGAACTGGCCCAGGCTTCCCAGCGCCGGTCGTCGAACGCCCGGAACCAGGTGCCGCTCAGGTGCGGGAATTGCGTAGATCGGGTTTGAATGCGGCAGAGATACTCCGCGAGCCTGTCCTCGGCCGCCCGCAATCGCTGGTCGCCCGTCGCGCCCACGGCTTCGTGCAGGCCGAGCAGCGCGAAGCCGGTCGTGTAGAGCTGGTCGCTCACCGGATCACCGTTCTGCTGCACAAGCGGGGTTTCGCCTGTGCCATAATCCTCGTTGCGCTGGGGCGTCTGATAATGGCCGCCATGCACCCGCCCCAGGCGCTCGCGAATCGCTCCGGATGGCTGCTGGTGGGCCAACAGGTCGCCCGCGACCTTGAGCAGCCACTCGCGATGCTCCGGGGTGTCCTCCACGCGCACCAGCCATGCCAGGCACAGCAGCATGTGCGCCCGTTCGAGATTGTCCTGCCAGCGCCACTGGTCGGGGTAAACTTTCATGGTCATCCCGATGGCGGTCCGGGTGCGGCTGAGAAAAGGCTCAAAGCCGGTTTGCTGGTAGGCCCACAGGTAGCAGGCCCAGAGATACGCCTCGAAGTGCGGGGAATAGTTAATCCCCTCGCCCTGGTAATAGGGCTTCCATCCGTCCTTCTCCAGCGCCGGGAGGTCAATGCGGTCCCCGCGGAAACCGAGCTTGCCCGTGGTGCGCAGGTTCGCCAGCAGGGCGCGCATCAGCGGCTCGTCCCAGCGGTCCGTCTTGAGGCTCGCGCCCGCCAGCGCCGTCGCCAGCATCGCCCGCGCGTTGTCATCGCCGTAATTGGCGACCATCCAGGCCGGGGCGATGTCGCCCCAGCCGATCAGGCCGAAGGCACCATGCTGCGGGTCCGCCCGCCCGCCGCGGCAGATGCCGGAGTTAAAATAGACGAAGTCGAGCAGGTTGCTCGCCACCATCCGGCTCGGCTTGTGCCCGTTCAAACGCGCGTCCAGCGCCAGGACCATGGCGGACTCGGCGTTGCAATCCGCGCGCAACGGCAGGCGGCGAATCTGCTGGCCGTCCCAGCGAATGCCCGAGGCATAACCCTCCATGATGCCGAGCGATCCGTCGCCTTCCGGCGCATCAAACCGGGGCGGCGCGGTGGTTTCGCCGCCGGCGGCCAAGGCCTGGTAGAGGCTCTCCTTTTCCGAGGGATGGACCAGCAGGTGCGAGTGCGCAAACCACGCGGCCGCATCCGTAAATGCCTGTCGCTGATAGCGCCGCGGCAGCTTCGCGGTCGCGCCCCAGGCCGGCCCGACGCCGGGGGTAAACTTGAGGTGAACGGGGTGCTGGGGGCTCAGCGCCGATAGAATCCGTTCCCACACCAGCAGCCAATCGCGGGCCGGGGCGTAGCGGCCGGTAACAAACCCGCTCAGCCGGGTTGTGGCCACCACCAGGTTGCGCGACGGCAGTTCGAACAGGATGGGAAAGGCTCCATCGGCCGGAAGCCCGTAGATGGCGGTGTCATAACCCGCCACCCGTGCCACGACCAGGTCAACCCTCGCCGAATCAGCGGCGGTGGAAGCAGTTCCCTGGGCTTGCGGGATTAAGGACTTACCCCCTGCCCCGCTAACCGGCGTGAAGTGGCAATCATGCGCCGCCAGCAGCCGCATCCGGGGCAACTCCGGACCGAACTTGTCGGAGGACACAACAATGCGTTCCCAGACAGTGCCGCGGGGTGCGCCAACCTCAAGGCCGGGCACGGCAGCGGGGTATTCCACGAACAAACGCAGATTCTTCCGCTGCGCTAGGGCAAAGTCGTCGGGCTCGATAGCTGTGGGGCGCTCAGGATAGCCGTCGGCCAGCAGCAGCACCGCCGATCCCGGCGCCGCGTTTTGGATGGCGGCACCGGGTGAAGCAAAGCGCGGATGGGCCGGTTTTCCCAGGGCCACATACAGGTCGTTGCCGGCCGAGCAGCAAAAGGTCAGGTCCGGTTTGCCGCCGCCTCCCGCAGCCTGGCAGGCTCCCGCGGCAAATAGCAGGAGAGCGAATCCGATCAACTTTAGCAGCAAGGAGATATGGGAGAACCGCCGGCCCGGTCCTGCAGTGTCGCGTAGTTCTAAGGTTGTTGCGGAGTGCATGGCTCGTTAAAGGAGCAGATGAAGGCACATTGCTTTCCATTCGACAAGTGATTTTGGGGTGCCGGTGATTGCGTAGTGCGAGCACGCAAAATCCGAAAACCGAAAACCGAAAGCCGAAGGAAGTCCGAAAGCCGAAAACCGAATCCTCCCCTCCCCGGCGGGACAGCAGCCGACCTACGGAAGTCTTGGTTCGGATTTCGATCTTCGGCCTTCCTTCGGATTTCGGTTTTCGGCCTTCGGATTTCCCCTCCCCTCCCCTCCCTATACTCGCCGGATACTCTCCCTACACACACCGTAGGTTCAAATTGGGAGGTTCCACACCCGCCCGCTTGCGAAGTTCCAGCGCTTGGGTTAAGCATGGCGCGTGGGTCAGGATCATTATTCCGATGCCGCGCTGGTGCTGGTGGGCCATGGCTCGACGCAAAGCCTCGAATCGGGCGCCCCGGTTACCCAGCACGCGGCTGCGCTTCGCCGTCGGCAACTCTTTGCCGAGGTGCGCGAGGCTTTCTGGAAACAGGCGCCGCAGCTTTCCGGTGTCCTGTCGAGCCTCACCGCCCCCCGGCTCTTCATCGTCCCGATCTTCATCAGCGAGGGGTTCTTCAGCGATCGGGTGATTCCCGGCGCCCTGGGACTGCGTCTTGAAGGCCAGGCGGATTATTCCCGGGTGCAGCGGCGCGGACCGCAAACTCTCTTCTACTGCAGGCCCGTCGGGACGCATGAAGGGATGACCGGCATCCTGCTGGCCCGCGCCCGCGAGGTTCTGGAACGATTCCCCTTCCCGCGCCCGCCGGACCCGAAGGAAACAACCCTCTTCATCGCCGGCCACGGCACGGAGCAGGACGAGAACTCCCGACGAACCGTCACCCGCCACGTCGAGATGATCCGCGCCCTGGACCTCTACGCGGCCGTGCATGCGGTCTTCATCGAAGAGGCTCCCCGCATCGGCGAGTGTTATCAAATCGCCCGGACCAGGAACATCGTCGTCGTGCCCCTCTTCATTGGCGACGGTCCGCATGTGCGGGAAGACATCCCGGTCCTGCTTGGCGCACCTAAGCCTGCTGTGGAACAACGGCTGGCGAGCGGCCAACCGGGCTGGCGGAACCCCACTGAGGCGCAAGGCAAGCGGGTCTGGTATGCCTCAAGCGTGGGCGGCGACCCGGGGGTTGCCGAGGTTATCCTGGAACGTGTGCGCGAGGCGGAAGATGGGACGTGATGCGTGATGCGTGATGCGTGATGCGGAGGCGCGGCACACGCTCCACGCTCTCCACGCTCCTACGTCCCCCTACTGCGCCTCAATCCTGATGGTGTGGGAGACGGGCACAAAGGCCGCCTTGATCGCTGCGGCCAGCGGTTCGCGCTCTTTCTCGGTAGCGGCGGCCACGGCTTCCATGTCGGCCTTGGCTTCGGGGCTGCGGAAGTCCTTCTTGATCTGCTTTGTTTCGAAGGCCTGCTTGGCCGCAACCGCCGCGTCCACTTTGGCAAAGGCGTCGCAGAACGGGTTGGAGGGAAACTCCTCGACCAGGTTGATACCCTGCGCCAGTTGCTTGGAGGTGAAGGTCTTGCTCTCGGCGCCCCAGGTGACTTTATAGCTGCCAGCCTTGGCATTCTTGACTTTCAGCATCAGCCGGTTAAGATCCGCATTGAAGGGAATCAGCGTCATGGCCGATCGGATGCTGTTGTCCTTGGCGGGATCATCTTCACCGCACACAGGGTAAGTTGCCTTGGTCTGCCCGGGGGGAATGCACGCGCAGAACGGGTAGCGCGAACTCCGGATCTCGAACACACCCGCGTTCGCTGAAACAGGGTCGTGCCCCTTCGAAGCGGTCAACTTGCCCTTCTTCAGGTCCACGACAAACGTGCCGATTTCGCCGTCCAACCCCAGCGCCTTGAGGAAGGCATAGGCCATTACGGTATGGCCGGCCCAGCCGGGATGCACGCCGTCGTGCCCGGCGATGGCATAGTCGGCCCCATACCTCGCCTGCGCCTCCACGCCGGAGGTCAGCATCGGCCAGAAAACATCAGCGAAACCGGCCTTGTCCTTCCGGGCGATCTCGATGCCTATGTTGCGCAGGTTGCAAAGGTTGCTGTTCAGGTCGCTCAGCTTGTACTCGGGATGCTTGCTCCAGCCCGGGACTTTCCCCACGCAACCGGGCGAGCCCTGGATAACTTTGGCCCCGTTGGCTTTGAATGACTTCACGATGGCGTCCGAGTTTGTGCGGTAGGTCTGCCCGATGCGGTCCTCGTAGGGGCGATACTCGTGGTCGTTCATGCCGTAGCAGGTGGTGGCGATGGTCGGCTTGAAACGGAGGCAATCATTGGTCATGCGGGCCAGGAATCCCGGTGCCCGCTCGCCCCCCCAGCCGTATTGCCGCACGGTGACATTCAGTTCGGGCACGCACATCGTCAGGTAATCCTCCATGAGGCGCGAATACATCTTCTGCTCGGTGATCGAGTCGCCGCAGATTGCCAGGCGGTCGCCCTGCTTCAGAACCGCCTTGGGAGGCTTCGGGGCTTTGGTCGGCTTGCAAACGGTCAGCCCGGGGTCGCCCGGCTTCTGCCCGGGGGTTTGGGCCAGGCCGAGGCTGCAGGCGGTGAGTCCGATAAATAGAATGTGTCTGATACGCATAATTTAGATGCGCGGATTGTTTGAGTTTCCCCCGCCTGAGTCAAGCGCGCTCATGCCGCGCGCGCCACCGCTGCGGTCGGAGCGCCGGCATGTTGCCGGCTTAGAGCGCACGAACAGACCCAACGTCCCATCGACCGATGATCGCGAACTCTGCGCGATGACGATTGGTCGTGGCAGGTCCAGCGTCGTAAGCCAGCAGAATGCCAGCGCTCCGACCTTCTTGGCGGGGCCGAAGTCTGTAACCGACCGGGGGAATCGTCCGTCTGACGGCCCCCATCGCCATGAAGCAAGAATCTGTATGAAGATAAGAACCTGGATAATCGCGCTTAGCCTGTGCAGCCTAGTGGTCCTTGTAGCCCCGGCTTCCGCCCAGCAGAAACCCTCTGCTTCAAAACCCAATATCATCCTGATCCTCTCCGACGACGTGGGACTGGGCGATATCGGCTGCTCCGGCGGGCCGTTCCAGACGCCGCACATTGACACGCTGGCCAAGAGCGGCACCCGGTTCGAATATTGCTACTCAACGCCCCTGTGCGGGCCCTCCCGCTGCCAGCTTCTGACCGGGCGTTATCCTTTCCGCACCGGCCTCATCAACAACAACAGCCACAATGCCGTCCAACCAGGGCGCGAGATCATGATTCCGACCGTGATGAAGAAAGCGGGCTATGTGACGGCCAGCGTCGGCAAGTGGGGCCAAATAGCCCTTGGCCCCGGCGAGTGGGGAT
>JAPLUA010000344.1:7259-9268 GCA_026397855.1 Verrucomicrobiota bacterium
GGGCGCTATTGGCGCGAGCAAAGCCCCCGGTACCGGGTCAACGGGGAGCAGAAAGCCCTGGCCGAGGGGCAATACCTCCCCGACCTCATGCACGAGTTCGCTGTGAAGTTCATTACCAGTCACAAAGACCAACCGTTCTTCCTCTATTACCCGATGTCGCACGTCCACGGCCCCATCCTGCGCACCCCCGACAGCAAACCTGGCGCCGACAAGGACCAGCTCTACCGTGACAACGTCGAATACATGGACAAGCTGGTGGGCAAGTTGATGGCCGAACTCGACCGCCTGCACCTGCGCGAAAAGACGCTCGTCATCTTCACCGGGGACAACGGCACCGCGCGTTTCGGGGTGGAGGCCGCCACGGTGAACGGGCGCAGCATCAGCGGCAGAAAGGCTACCATGCTCGAGGGCGGCAGCCGGGTGCCGATGCTGGTCAACTGGCCCGGGGTCACCCCCGCAGGCCGGGTGAACCACGACCTGGTTGACTTCAGCGACTTCTTCGCCACGTGTGCCGAACTGGGCGGCGCGCCCTTGCCGGACGGGGTGAAGCTCGACAGCCAGAGCTTCGCCGCGCAAATCAGGGGCGACAAAGGCAAACCCCGCGATTGGGTTTACGTCGAACTCAACGGCAGGTCATACGCCCGGAACGGGCGCTTCAAGTTGAACAACGGCGGAGAGCTGTTCGACCTCTCGGAAGCGCCCTACAAGGAGATCGCCGTGGCCGGCAACACCGCCGATCCGGCGGCCCTGACCGCCCGCAAGCAGCTTCAAGCGGTGCTGAAAGAGCATCCAACCTCCCCCGCCGGAACGGCCCAGAAGGCCGGCAAGGCCGGCAAGAAAAAAGGGCGCAAGCGCGCTTGATGGTTGGTTCAAAAACTCGTCCGGTTCCCTTCGGTCGGAGGGTGGGACGTGATGCGTGAAACGTGATGCGGGAATGCAGGAGCAGCCCCGGCTCAGCTCACGGCCTCGTAGCGGTCAATCACCTGGCGGACGAAATGCCGCTTCTCGCGGTAGGTGCCGGGGAAGAAGCTGCCTTTGAAGCCCGCGAGCACCACGTTGCGCAACTCGCGTGGGGTCATCTTCAACTGGCGTGGCTCCACTCCACGCTCATTTCCTCGCGGATGAACCTGGCAAACGGGATGATGTTCTGGTCCGCCGAGGCGGTCTCCAAGGCAGCTAGATACTGTTTGCGGCGGGCCATACGCACGATGGTCCAAGGATAGCCTCCGGAGGCCATCATCAAGTTCATCAGGAATCGAGCCATGCGGCCGTTACCGTCCATGTACGGGTGGATGAAGCCAAAGAGCCAGTGCCCCATCACCGCGCGGACAATGGCTTCGGGTTCGCTCTCCAGCGTGTCGAGAAGGGCGGACATGGCGTCGTTCACGGCTTCGGCCGGTGGTGGAACATGTCGTGAAGCGCGGATGAACACCGGGGTGTTCCTGTGGCCGGCGAGATGATAAGTTTCCAGCAAACCCGCGCGAACGGACTCGCTGAACAGGGCGCGATACCAATCCGAGTAGTCCTGGCGAACAACCCGGCTGGCTTTTTCCCCATCAAGCACACGGGCCACGCTCTTTTTCACCAGTCGGAAAGCCTCCAAATAGCCCTTGGCCGCCATGGCCGCGATTTGTTGGCGGTCCCCGGGATCTACGTCGGGGTCCCAGACGCCAGCGCGGATCTTCGCGATCAGTTCCGGCGTGACCCGGTAGCCCTCAATGGAGAGCGAATTGTAGGCGTCATGCTCGTAAACGGCTTCAAGTTGCTGAAGGTAGTCTTCCGGCTTCGTGACCGGTCTTGGCGCAATACCCTGGAAGGTTTCCAGGACGTCAGCGCTAAGGGTGCGGAACAAAGCTTCAATCCGGCCGGCATAAGGCGATGACAGGCGAGTGGCGCCTGCAAAAACGGGAACCGGTTTGACGAAAGGGTTCTTCGGCTCAACGACTATGCCCGCCGCCTTGACCGCACGGGTGATCTGTTCTGCCCTATCGCGGTCGCCCAAGAACTGA
>JAPLUA010000174.1 GCA_026397855.1 Verrucomicrobiota bacterium
TCGTGACGCCCTGCAGGTTTTCGGCCGGCGCGAATGCGCCGAACGGGGACTGCGGGAGCGCCACCGGCGATGAGGCCGCAGTGGGGGCGAAGACCTGCCAATTGGCCACGCGGGGCGCGGGCGGCGGCACCAGTCGCGCCAAGGGCCCGCCGCCACGATTGGTGATGGTGACCGACAGTTTGACGATATCCCCGACGCGCAACGTGTTGTTTGCCAGCTTGGGGGGGGCCAGCGCGAAGCTGCCGATGGCGCCGGTGAAGCCGTCCAGTTTCCCCTCCGTAGGCAGCGGCCTCACACGCAGTTCGATCGGCTCGGTCTCCAGCAGCGTGTATTGCGGCGTACCGCCCGGAATAGTGACTGAGCCCGAGATCACGATTGGCCCCGAGAACTGGCTGCCCGCCACAAAGCCCTGTGCGAACACCGAGAGCTTCCCGGCCGACATCGGCGTCAGTGTGGTTTCATAGATGAAGGCGGGTGCCATGACTCGGCCCGACGGCAACATCTCGATGCGCTGGCGGGCTCCGCCGAGATCCACAAGGAACCCCTGGCCGCTTAATTGCACCTGCCCGAGGCTCTGCACCATGCCCCCCCCGGACCCCGGCATCAGCACCCGCACCCGCACGGCCTGGCCGGCAAACAGGTTGGTGGTCGGCAGCTCCAGGAGGATTTTCTGAGCCGGCCGCGACGGGGCGGGCGGAGATGCAACCACTTCCAGCCGCGCGGCCGGGACGGTCACCGGCTTGCCATAGACCTGAACCGTGAACGCCGGCGCCGTGAAGCTGCCGGGACTGGAGGCGCGGACCCGGTAATTGAACGCTGTCAGCGGCGCATAGGCGGGACCGCCGAACCGCAGGATCTCGCCATGCGCGCCGGGGCGCATCTCGAGCCCCTGCGGAGCGACGAGGTTTTCCGGCCACTCGATGGTCTGTTCGAGCGCATTGAACGTCACCCGGTAAACGGCCGTCTGGCCGGGGCCCACCACCGGCGGATCAAATGCCGCGGTGGGGTTTACGGGGGCGGCGATGTCAATCTTCGGCTGGGACAACATCAGCGTCATGAGCGGATCCTGGGGCGGAGCGCCCGGCGGCTGCGCGCGCAGGGTGGAGATTGCCGCCCCCGGCAGGAACCCAAGGAATGCGGAATGCAGCATGCAGAGGGCGGAATAGCGGAGCGGGAGCCACCGGATTTGCGAGGGGCGCAAGGCCAAGGGGGCGCAAGCCTTCGGATTGCCTTCTTCACGCTTCATGGCTCACCAGGTCGGGCGGTTGCGGTCCTTCGGTTGGGCCTGCTCCCCCTGGCCCATCGGCAGGCGGCGCTCGCTGTCCAGCTTGAAGCCGTCCAGCACCCAGCCGGGCTGCGGCCCGAAAGGCTGGTCCTCTTCTTCCTCGTCGTCGCCGGCTGCGCCCGGCGGCATGTCCTTGCCCGGCATGCGGCCCTTGGCCTGTTTCAATTTGTTGCCAAGCTGCCCGTTCTTGTCGCACATCCCGTTGGCGCACTGCTGCATCTCGCGCAGGCTGTCCACCAACCGGGCGATGCATCGGTCCACCACCCCCGCGTTGTGCTCGGAATCAGCGTCCGGGCTGCGCAATTCCAGAACGCTCTTGAAGTCGCCCAAAGCGCGCTGCCATCGGGCCAGCGCCGCGCCGTGCACCCCCAGCGCCCGCTTCACCGCCTCGGTCGCCCCCTTCAATTCCTTGCGAGCTCCCCGCCCGCGCATGTAAGCCGACACTAGTTTCTCCAGGTCGTTCCCCGCCAGCGCCTCGTCCAGCTTGCGGATGGCGTCGTCGGCCTGCTCCGTGGCGGCGCGCCCGCGAGCCAGGGTGGAGCCGGCCGGCGGGCTCTTCTTCAGGATCTCGATCCCCTGGGAGAACCGGACATGACCCAGGTTGTAGAGGGCCGGGGATTGCAGGTTTTCCTGCTGGCTCTCGAGCGCGCTTTGCAGGAATGCCTCCGCTTCACGCAGCTTGCCCGCGCGAAGCTGGCGAGTGCCCGCGTTATAAAACTCCCGCGGCGTCTCCGGAGCCGCTGTTTCAACGGGGCCGACTGTCGCTCCGGCCGGATCCCGGACGCCCGGCGCGCCAGCCCTCGCGGGCGTTGCGGCAGGGGACGAATTGGCCGCGAGAGCCTTGGCGGCTCCCACGACGGTGCACGCGCATCCCACAAGGGCCAGCGCGATCCATCCCGCCCGGAACTTCATTTGTCTCGTGTTTGCCAGCATCTGGACTATTCAACGTGGCGGACCTCACGGCGGCCCGCACGCTTCATAGTATAGCAACTTGCCGCCATGAGCACACTATTAATGCGACTCGGCAGGCGCCGGCGCCGGCGCGCTACCGTAGCAGCACCGTTGGAACACCCTTACGCCGCCCGTCCAATGCGGCTGGCTTCTGTTACGTAACGAGGGCGTCCTCATATACAGGCCGAAACGGGGGTCCGGGAGGGGACCTGGAATGCCCCGGGAACGCGCCTGGAGCCCGCTACGGCGCTTCGAGGGGGTCGGCTGGTATGTGGGGACCCCTGGAATGTAACAAATTCAAGGCGGAGCTCGCCTGGCCCAAGTGGAAGAAAGACGTCACCAGGCACCCCACCGCCACCTACATGCTTGCAACCTCCTCATCGGCAGCCGCAGTCGCCACCACCCTCGGCAACTCCGAGACGATTCTAAAGCGCCACTACCTCACCCTCGTCACCCGCGCCCAGGCCGAAGCATTCTGGGCAGTCCAGCCCCCCGCCACGCCGGCTACCGCTTCCCCTTGCGCTTCTTCGGTTTGCACTTCGCCATAGCCCTCAAGCGCAACTACAATGCCCTCGTCACCCGTGCCGATGCCCAGACCTTCTGGAAAACCTTCGCCGCCTTCAAACCCACCGCGCCCAGCGCCCATGCCGGCTGCACCGCCCCCTGAATCCCAAGCCTCCAGAATCCCTCGCACTGCCCTTGAGTCCTCATCCGCCTTTGCTTCTCCAATATGAGGCTCCATGGGCGACACAAATTCTTATGCCGCGTAGTTTTCAAACCAGGACTTTTCTGTAGTTAGCAAAGCAGGACAGGTTCATTTTGGGCGATTGGTAAAGAGCAGTACAGGTTTCTCTGATTTGTTGGGTGGTGCGGCCAGG
>JAPLUA010000035.1 GCA_026397855.1 Verrucomicrobiota bacterium
TTGCGAAACTGCTTCCCCACAAAGGGCGGGTTCCCCAGCACGTACGAACACTCCCCACGCGGCAGCACCTCGTTCCAGTCCAGCCGCAGGGCGTTCCCATGGACGATATGCGGCGAAGCCCGCAGTGGTAGACGGTCGAAACTCTGCCCAAAAGTCTCGGCGGCTTCCGCGTTCATCTGGTGGTCCATCAGCCACATCGCCACCTCTGCAATCCGCACCGGCCACTCGGAGTATTCGATGCCGTGGAATTGGTCCACGTCCACTTTCAACACCTGACGCACGTCCAGCACCTGCTGCTCTCCCCCATGCAGCTCGCGCATCACCTCGATCTCCAGCCCGCGGATCTCCCGGTAGGCAAGCACAAGAAAGTTGCCGCACCCGCAAGCTGGGTCCAGAAATTCGAGCGACTGGAGCCTTTCATGAAACGCTTCCACGTTCGCCCGGTGGCGGGAAGACCGGTCGCGCTTCAGGCGCGCCCATTCTGCTCGCAGATCATCCAGAAACAGCGAGCGCAGCACCTTCATGATGTCCCGCTCACTGGTGTAATGCGCCCCCTGCTGCCGCCGTGCGCGATCATCCAATACCCCTTGGAACAGCGAGCCGAACACAGCCGGCGAAATGCGCGCCCAGGAGAACTCGCACGAAGAGAGGAGCGCCCTGCGCATGTTCCGGTTGAACCGCGCAAACCCCAGCCGCTCGCCAAATAGCCCGCCGTTCACATACCGGAAACCGTACAGCGGGTCAGTGTCCTCCTGCGCGTTGTCGGCCTCCGGGCGGTTGAGCCATTCAAACAGCTCATTCAGCCGCGCACCCAGGTCCTCGCCGTCCTCGCGCGTATGCGTGCGGACGAATTGTGTGAACGCCTCAGGGGCGAAGATCCCAGTATCCTCCGCGAACATGCAGAACAGGATGCGGACCAGCAGCCGCTCCAACTCGTGGCCGGAAAAGCCACCCAGCTTGAGCGCGTCATGCAACTCGCACATCCGGTCGTAAGCCTTCTGGTTCGCCGGGTCTTCCGGGTCCAGCCGCACCCGCGTCTGTCCCAGCATGAACGCAAACGCCCGGATGTGCCGCGGGAATTCCGCCAGCGTGAACGAAACCCGCGACAGCGGGCGCCCGGCGAACAACGGCAAATCGCGCTGTTCCTCAGGCTCCAAATCATACAGAGCGAAATGGGCGAAATCCGACACCAGCACATAGCGCGGAATTTCATCCCCACGCCCCTCCCGTGTCAGGTCCTCGATATAGCCGAACGCCTGCGTCTCGGCTCGCTCAAGGCTTTGGCCCCGGCTCTTGTGCTCGACAATGAGGGTCCCGCGCCAGAGCAGGTCAATGGCGTTGGTGTGCCCCTGGAGATTGCGGACGTTCGCCTCGAAGGCGGCCACGGAGGCGCGGCGAATCCCGAATACCTCGAAGAACTCGTTCCAAAAGGTCTGCTTGTCGGCGCGCTCGGAAGTAGCGCCGCTCCAGTTGCGCGAAAAACGAATGGCTCGCTCGCGCACTTCACTCCATGAGAGTTGGGGCATGGGCTGAATCGCTCGCGCTTGCGTTCAGCCCTGTCGGGATGGCTTGTCCCTTGGAAAGCGGCAGGTGCCTGAAAAAGAAAAGGGGCGTGTCCTAAGAACGCCCCACATCAGGCACTAGCATGCCTTCCAAGGAAACGCTCAAAGGCACGCCCGATGGGGCGTGCCTCGTAAGCGCCGTCCTTGGAGTCTCGCCGCGCCCCCAGTTCTCCATCGGCCGCGCAATAGCTTGTCCAACCGCTATTGCAATTTCTCCTGTTGCGATGCTTGAGCCACTTTGCTATAAGCCTCAGTGGTTGGAAAACGTAACGCATGTAAAGAAACGAACTATTAAAATCAGATTTGCGTAGCTTCGGCTGCGGGCCCACTGAAAACCACGAATTTTCCACGGCCTCCAAGAATCCGTTCGAGCACGCGCCCCATCGGGCGCGGCTTGGCGCGCTTTCTTGGAAGGCGCTTCGTGGTGCCTCAGTGGGGGCGCGTTGAGTTCGCGCCCCTCGTGTTTTCGCAGGCGATCTGGCAAGGAGAAAGCATGACCAATCCTCAAACATACCTCGTTATCGCCGACGACGGCACCCAGTATGGTCCCATCACCGAATCCGACCTCCGAACTTGGATTCAGGACCGCCGGGTCAACGGTCAAAACCAAGCATGGCAGGAAGGCTCCGCCGACTGGAGGCCACTCTCCGAACACGCCGCATTTCGCGGATCGTTTGCGCCAGCAGCGCCACCTGCACCGATGTCCCGCCCGCCGGCTGCTCCGCCGCCCACTCGCCACGCCGTTACCCCGCGGGCCACAGCGGACGCCGCGGTGATTGGTACGGGCACGATTGTTTGCTCCTATCTCCTGGCGGTGTTCATGCCCTTCTTCGGTTTCTTCGCGGGGATCTACCTGCTGGCCAAGAAGCAGCCCGGGCACGGCGTGGCATGTATGGCCATCAGTGTGCTCACATTCTTTGTTTACATCTCGATGATGAATAGCTGACAAGACTGGCAAGGCAACTCATGGAGGCAATATGACACCTAATCGCACTTACCTCGTAATCGCTGACGATGGCGCCCAATACGGCCCCATCACCGAATCCGACCTTCGCGTCTGGATTCAGGAACGCCGCGTGCAGGGCCACAACCAAGCACTTTTGGAAGGCTCAGCCGAATGGAAGCCCCTGGCCGACCACCCCCAATTCTGCCGGCTCTTCGCCCCGCCCCCGCCACCACCACGGCCAGGGGGCGCCGCGCCTCGCGCCGCCTCTGGGGCGCGCGCGCCAGCGGCGGCCAAGACCAGCCGCCTGGCGGTGACCTCATTGATACTGGGCATTCTGGGATTCCTGGGGATCACGGGGTTGCTGGGGTTAATCCTGGGAATTGTGGGCCTGGTCAAGATCAGGAACAGCGGAGGCAGCCTCAAGGGCGGCGGCTTGGCAGTCACAGGAATCTGTCTTTCGGTTGTGATGCTGCTCCTGCCCGTTCTCGTCCTACGGTCCGCGCTGACACAATCCAAGGAGATAGCGCGGCGGATCAATTGCTCCAACCAACTGCGGCAGCTCTCGCTCGGCGTGAGGACCCACGCCATAGACGACGACGAAAAGCTGCCGTCGGCAGACTCATGGTGTGATGTCCTGAAGCGCGAGGGGACAGCGCCCGGCACCTTCAAATGTCCAGCGCATCAGGGAGGCCTCTGTTCCTACGCGCTCAACAAGAACCTCATCGGCATCAAGAACTGGCAGGACGACCCGTTGGCGGTCCTGTTCTTCGAGAGCAACGGAAGCTGGAATGCTGTTGGCGATGAAGCCGACGTTGCCAAGACCAGGCACGGGAATTCCATCAATGTCGCTTTCGTGGACGGCAGCGTCCTGCTAATCAAACTCGATTCTCCTGAATACAGGAATCTCCACTGGAAGCCAGAGATCAAAGCCTCCGAGCCACCGGCCCCCGAAAGGCGAGCCGCCCCCGCCGTTTCATCCCAGGCCGAAACCACCCGGCGGCCTGCTGCGGCCCGCGAGCCAACGCGGCAGGACTTTAACACAAGGGAGAAATCCATAAAGCGCAATGGCAATGGTCTGGTCGCGGTGCAGAAAATCCAAATTGGGGTGGCGAAGGTTGTCGAAAAGACCTCGATTGAAGAGGTCACTAAAAACCCGTACGCCGCACTCGGCAAGGTCTGCGAGTTTACGGGCGAGGCGTTCAAGATCGAAGCAGCCGCTCCCAATCCTGTGATGAAAGGCCCCTGGACCGAAGTCCTGGTCCTCGTGCCTAACGACAACTCCCCACAGGGAGCCACGACTGTGGACTTTATCTGTCGGGGCGACGCCTCGGCCGTCAATTCTGGCGATAAAGTTGCATTTTCCGGCTACTTCATTGGCACCTATGAAAGCCCAAACGAGGTAGGCGGCACTTTGGAGTGCCTAGCCCTCGTCGGGGATTCCCTGCAAACCGCGTCTGCCAAGCGCCCAGGCGCACGAACCCGTTAGAAAGGTCCTTTCAATCATCATGAAAACTATCCTCATTCTCAGTCTCTCCCTTTGGGTTGCTTCCGTGTTTGCGCAGTCCCCGCCCTCCACGGACAGGGTAAGAGAATGCGAACGGCAGGCGGGGTTCTACCAAAGCCGAGTAACGGAGTACCAGCTTCGTCTCAGTCAGGCCAAGACTGCCGCTGACCGCCGCACGCAAGAAAGCAACATCCGCAGCGCCAGCCAGTCTCTCAAGACCTGGCAGGATTCACTTGTTCAAGCACAGCGCGAATACGATCGTCGCAATGAAGATTACCTCAAGAAGCAAAAGTCGAAGCTGCCCCCAACGGCGCCGTCAGCGCAACCACAGCGGAACACGGCCAGAGTGCGGGAATGCGAGCGGCAGGTGCGATTCTACCAGAATAAGATAGCCGAGTGCCAAC
>JAPLUA010000507.1 GCA_026397855.1 Verrucomicrobiota bacterium
GCCGTTTGCAGCTCGCGCACGATGAAGGGAGCGAACTCTTCGTGCAGATGTGGAGGGATGCGGGCTTTGAAGCGCGCAGTTTGGCCGTTGTAGTTGCGCTCGACCACATGGCCGACCTCATGCAGGCGGGCGATGACACCGGCCTGATCGTGCGGCACGGAAAACTCCATAAACTGGCGGATGGGCCGCAGTTGGCTGCCCAGTTCGGCCAGGAGTGCCGGGATTCCCTCGCCGGTGGTGGCGGAGATGGCGACCCCGTGCGGGTGCCGCTCCAGGGAGCGCGTCAGAATGTCCTGGCGGCCCGTTAACTGGTCAATCTTGTTAAACACCATCACCGTCGGCTTGCCATCGGCGCCGATCTCCTTCAGCACCGCATCCACGGCTTTAACCTGTTCCTCAGCCTCCGGGTGGCTGGCGTCCACGACGTGTAGCAGCAGGTCGGCCTGGACCACCTCCTCCAGCGTGGCCTTGAATGCTTCCACCAACCCGTGCGGGAGCTTGCGGATGAAGCCGACCGTATCGGTCAGCAGCACGTTCTGGTTCGTCGGCAGCCGCAATCGCCGCGTGGTCGGATCGAGCGTGGCGAAAAGCTTGTCCTCGACCAGCACCTCGGCACCGGTGAGCTTGTTGAGCAGGGTGGATTTGCCCGCGTTGGTGTAGCCCACGATCGAAGCCAGCGCCCAGTGGTTGCGCTGCCGCGAGTTGCGCTGGGTGGCGCGCTGGCGGCGCACTACCTCCAGCTCGCGCGCAATACGGGCGATGCGATCCTGCACCCGCCGCCGGTCGGTCTCCAATTGCGTTTCACCCTCGCCGCCGCGCATGCCGATGCCGCCCTTTTGCCGCGACAAGTGGCCCCAGAACCGCGTCAGGCGCGGCAGCAGGTGGTGCAGTTGCGCCAGCTCGATCTGCAGCTTGCCCTCACGGGTCCGCGCGCGCTGGGCAAAGATGTCGAGAATCAGCGACGTGCGGTCGAGGATCTTGCAGTTGAAGGCCTTTTCCAGGTTGCGGCTTTGCGCGGGGGAAAGCTCATCGTCGAAGATCACTGTATCGACATCTGCCTCGCGGCAGTGCTCCGCAAACTCCTCGGCCTTGCCTTTGCCGATGTAAGTGGCGGCGCAGGGCGACACCATCTTCTGGATGCCGTCGCCGACCACTTCGCCGCCGGCCGTGACGGCCAGCTCGGCCAGTTCCTCCAGCGACTCGCACAGCTCGCGGCTTTGCCGCGATTTAAGCTCTACGCCGACGAGGAACACTCGTTCCGTCCGGCGGTTCCTGATATCAATCAGTGCTTTCAACTGGGCGCGTCTGTCGCGTTGGCTCGCTTTCTATTTGTTACTGAATCAACATACCACTCCTGCGGGCGCAGCGGAAGGGGATTCTTCCCCCATCTTCCTGGACCCCAGACGCGGCTTGGCAGATGATCTCCTTTCCCGGTATAAACCGCGTGAATGCATCCCTATGAAAGGCGATTCGGCGGCGTTGGCCGCCTGTATGGAAGCGACGGGCTTGA
>JAPLUA010000007.1 GCA_026397855.1 Verrucomicrobiota bacterium
CGCCGCAGGGCTTGGGTTTGTAACGTCACAAGGATTTGATGCTTGCTCGCTCCCCGAGCCCGGCCAACCTCCAGGCGGACAAGAATGTCCCCGGTCCGAAAAACCTAAGATGTGCACCTTGCTATCTACGGTGCGGGGAATACATTGTTTGAGCTTTATGAAATCGCATATCATTCCAGTCCTGGCGCTTGCCGGATTGCTGGCCGGCTGCGCCACCGAATCCGACAGCCGCAAGGCCGATAAACAGACGCCCTATCGCAAGCCGCTCACCTCCCTCGGCGCCAAGTTCGGGGCGTTGCCGCCTCCGGTCCAGAGCACGGTGCTCGCCCAGGCTGGAGGAACCGAAATCACCGATGCCGTCCGCGACACCAGCTCCGGGCGCGTTGTTTACAAGATCTACTTCCGGGAGCCGGCCATCTTCCCGCCGTTGTGGGTCGCCCCGGATGGCAGTGTGCTGAACCACGACCTGACTGTGGCCGTGAGCGCCGTGCATGGCACACGCGTCAAGGCCGCCGACGTGCCGCCCGCCGTCATGAAAGTCGTCGAGGAGCGGGGCCCGGTTTCCGGTTACAGCTCCATCAGCAAGGAAACCTGGGGCAACCGCGTGGTTTACATGGTCACGTTCAAGGACGAAGCCCATTACCCGAGGCTGTTTATTGCGACGGATGGGGCCATTGTCGAGGAGACGCAGTAGGGGGAGCGGGATGCGTGATGCGTGAAACGTAATGCGCGGGGTTTTTATACGCGGTTCGTCACCTCACGTTTCACGCATCACGTCCCTCCCCAAACCCCCATCTGCAAGAGCTGTCGGCCAGCCAGTCCCTTCCAGTCCCGATTGGCGGCCGGGCTGGCGGGGCTGGGATGGAGGATGCGGCCTAGTTTCAACGGGCTGTTGCCGAAAACCTGCTCCGCCCGCTTCAGGGCGAAGTCCCCGATGCCAATCAACCATTCTGGCTGGAGGACTGCGACCGCGGCGACCAGGTGCCGATCGCAGGCCGCGAAAAGGGCGGCCTTCTCGGCGGCGGGGAGCTTGTCGGGGGTGTGATTGCGCCCCCCGCTTTCCAGGAAGGCCAGCGGGCAGTAGTTCATCACCAGGTGCTCCGCGAAGAATCGTTCAGGCGTCCGGAACCTCTCGGCAAACAAGTCCCACAAGCGCCGGCCGCTCACCTCCGATCGGGGGCAGGCAAGCCCCGTAACCGGGCGGCGCGGATGCGGGTGCGCCGGTGTGCCGACGGGTTCATCTATCCGGGGCCAGTCGCGCACGGCGGCGACTTCTCCGAATGGCACCCCGGTCTGCACCATGCCGAACGGCCCCGGGTTCATGCCGAGGAACACGACGCGTTTGCGCGTGGCGCCGAACCTCAGCAGGTAGGCCTCGTGCGGCGCCCAGGCATAGGCGAGGGGATTGTAGGCATGGGTCACAGGCAGCCCGAATTTCAACCGGGAGGTTTCGTCGCGAAGACGCCGTGCGGCAGTAATCAGTGCCTGGCTAAAAGGGGTGGTTTTCATTCAGCCTGAGATAGGTTGATGCCATGAGAAACAATTGCCTACAAGTCCTTCAGGACGCTGTAGGGCAGGGCCACGGATGCCATATAGACCGGGTTCTGCCGTGCCTGGCCGTTGCGACCGAAGACCTCCCAGGGGGCGCCGTTGCCCGGTGCTTTGCGGAAGTCCTGGGCGCGCAGGTGCGCGATCATTTCACCGAACACCTGCAATGCCAGCGGCCGGTCGTGTTTCCAGAGCGCGGCGATCAGCCAGCCGGAAGGGGTGTGCCAGTAGCCGCCGTTCTGGTACGTGTTCACCGGGCTCTCGGAGCGTTCCCATGCGGTGGTTGAGCTGAAATCCCGGTCGGTGGGCACGTGGCGCACGCCGCCCTCGAACGTGATGGTGCCTCTCCTGATCGCGGCGGCAATCGTCTTCCGCGCGGCGGCGGCATGGGCGCGATCGAGCAGTTCCAGGTGCAGCGCGTAGAGGGTGCCCCAGACGTCCGGCTGGCTGCTCAGCCCGGTCGAGGCGCGCAGCCAGCCGTCCCTGCCTTCAGGGTCGCCAAAGGTGCGCCCCACGTTCGCCCGGATGGCCCGCTGGACTTGCCGGTAGCCGGCCGCGCGCCCGGGGCGGCCCAGGGCGCCCGTTATGTCCGCCAGTTCGCCCGCGGCGCGGTATCGCAGCAGCGAGGCAAACAGCAGCTTGCCGGTATGCGCCTCGGCATCGCAGAAGCCGAACCCGACCGCACGGTCGGCCGCGGTCGTCTCCGCTAGGCCGGTATCCCGGTCAGCCGTCGGGGAGGCAAAGGCGTTCTCCAGCCGTTCCAGCACGGTGACCCCGTTGACCTCCGCCCGGAACACCGTGCGGTCGCCGGTCATCTTCCAGAGCTTGTGGGCGATATGGACGAACTCGTAATGGTCGTCCATCGGCGGGAGCCGGCCGAAGGTCCCGGCCCCCTGGTCGAGGCCCGACGCGTAGGTGCCGGGATAATAGGTGGGCCGCCCGTCGTAGTTGATATGATCCGCAATGGACCAGGCGGGCACACGGAGATCCCTGGCCAGCCTGAGGTCGTCGGGGCCGTTCTGGACCCGGCAGAGCAGCAGCAGGTGGTTCCGCAGCTCCTCGGCGGTGACAAACCCCGAATCCGCCCCCATCGAGAAGTCCCGGGGCCAGAAGGCGGTGTAGGTGTCCTTCCCCGGCGTGATGAGTGTGAACCCGCAGGAGTTGGTGAGCGGCCATCGCCCGCCGCCGTTGGAGCCGGGCCTGACGCGCGAGGCCTCGACCACGTCCCGCGTCATCTCGCGCAGGAAACGGAGATCGTCCTTCGGCAATCCCTGGCCCAGGAAGGGCAGGGCCGCCCCGGCTCCCGGGCCGTTTCCTGTCAGAAGGAGAGCGACCAGGGCCCACGGCGGCATTGTCCATGCAAACGGTTTATTCATAAGGGTAAAGCACTCGAGTTTATCCGTGGTTCAATTCTTTCAACTGCAGCGAAGGCGGCCTGCCTGCCTGCCGC
Source organism: Verrucomicrobiota bacterium (assembly GCA_026397855.1). Classification (GTDB taxonomy): domain Bacteria; phylum Verrucomicrobiota; class Verrucomicrobiia; order Limisphaerales; family UBA8199; genus JAPLUA01. The sequence goes on from JAPLUA010000007.1 coordinate 2,999, forward strand.
TATTTGTTGGCCGGCGGGAAAAGAAACGTCAGCGCGCGCCAGGCCCGCAGGCGCCAGTAAAACTCGTTGTGCTGGCTCTTCATCGCCTCAGCCCACTTGTCCCGACGCAGGCCGCTTTTCTCCAGGTCCGCCTGTTTCAGGGGCTTCGCATCCACGTAATGCACCAGGCCGTTGCCCCACCCGATGCGCCGATATTGCTTCACCGCCTCGGTCGTCAGCTTCTGGCCGTCGTCGCCGCCTGTGAAATCAACCACGCCCGAATCGAGGTAAAGGCGGGTCGGCTGCGCCTTGCCCCGGTACGGGCGAAGCATGTGATGAAGGAAGTTGGTCCCGTCCACCTGGAAGGCCCCGGACAGGCTGGCCGCCCCCCCGTAAACGTCCGGATGCTCCCACGCCAGCACCAGGCTGCAAATGCCGCCGAGCGAGGATCCCATGACCGCCGTGTGCGCCGGCTCCGGCCGCGTGCGGAAGTCCGCGTCAATCTTGGGCTTCAGCTCCTGCACCAGGAAGGAGGCGTAGTTTTCGAAGGCGGTGCTGGCATTGGTTCCCGGGGGATGATGCCGGCCGCTGTACTCGGCGTAGCGCGCCGATGAGTTGTTCACCGCCACCAGGATGATCTGCTGCATCTTGCCGGCCTGGCAAAGCGCATCCACGGTCTTCTCCAGCTCCCAGCTCCCCCAGCCGAAACAGATGTTGGTGCCCGGGGAGCTCAGGACATTCTGCCCGTCATGGAGATAGAGCACCGGGTAGCGGCGCTGGGGCTCTGTGTAATACGACGGCGGCAGGTAAACCCGCACATTGCGGGCAGCGTTCAGGGACCGGGAGGCGAATGGCTGTTTTAACAACCGTTCGTCCGCCCGGGCCATCGGAGCGAGCGCCAGGAGCAGCAGCAGCAGGATTGAGTTTCGCCACATAGGCTAAGGGGATTCCACCCGGTACAGGTGCGTCCGGGTTCTCAGGTAAAACGCCTTGCCCGACACTGCCGGCGAGGCCATGAAACCGCCCGCGAGGGTGTTGGTCGCCATGACCTCGAACGTGCGGCCCGGCTTGAGAACGGTGGTCGTGCCCTGCTGGCTGAAGAAGTAGAGCCGCCCGTCCGCATAGACCGGCGAGGCCGCGTATTTGCCGCCGATCCGCTCCGCCCAGACGCTCTGGCCAGTCGCGGCTTCGAGGCAGGTGACGTAGGTCTCCTCCGCAGCGGTGTAGATCAGGCCATCCACCAGCAGCGGCGACGCGTATTTGCCCACGTGCGGCTTGAACTTCCACACCACGCCCGTGTCGGTCACGTCGCCCTGGCCGTCCGTCTTCACCGCCCACAGTTCCCGCAGGGCCAGCCCGGTGAAGAAGAAGGCCAGGCCGTTGTCGAAGAGCGGCCGGGGCGCGGTTGACCAGTCGTTGTACTGGACCTTCCAGAGCTCGCGCCCGGTGCGAGGGTCGTAGCCATAGGCAGCCTTGGCGCCGGCGCTCAGCATCAGCGGCTTGCCCGCCGCGGTCACGATCAAGGGCGTGCTGTGCGCCTTGCGCAGATCCCCGTCCCGCGCCATCTGTCCCGGCACCTTTTCGTCGTTCCACGCCACGGAGCGAGGGGTCTTCCAGGCTGTTTGGCCGGTCTTCCGGTCGAGGGCGACGTGATACTGCACATCCGCGCCGTCCATCGTCAGGATCAGCAGGTTCTCGAAGGCGATCGGCGACGAGGCCGGGCCGCGATAATGGCGGCAGGGGAGGTCGTCACGCTTCCACAGCACCTTGCCGTTCCCCGTGTCCAGGCACGCCGTCCCGAAGCTGCCGAAGTGGACATACACCCGGCCCGGCTCGATCACCGGGGAAGGCGTGGCGTAACAGTTCATCGAGGCGCCGTTGCCGAGCGGTTCCGGGTTGTCGCTATGGAATACCTTCTCGTTGAAGCAGATCTTGCCGGTCTCCGCATCCAGCCCGATGGCAAAGAAGTCATGTCCGTCCTCCGTGGCCGTCGTCACCCACACCTGGCCGCCCATCACCACCGGGGTGGACCAGCCGCGGTGGGGGATCTCGGTCTTCCACCGGACGTTGTTGGTTTCGCTCCAGTGCAGCGGGAGGCCGGCGGGCTTGGCGTCGCCGGGGGCCGGGGCGCAGCCGTCGCCCCGGGGCCCTCGAAACTCCGGCCAGTCCGCGCCGGCGGTAGGTCCGGCCCCGGACACGAGGGCGAGGGCTGCCAGGCAAAGGATCCTGTGGCGGGTGAAGGATCTCCCGCAACCGGATGTTCCGCTCTGTTTAGTGCGCATGACCGCAGGTTGATATGACAACGGCAGCAAGTCAATCATGCCAACAACGGCAGTCAATGAAGCAAGAGATTACCATCTCCGAGCTCTGAAACATGCCAACGCCACCCACCACTTCCGGCATTCGCGACAACCGCCAGCGCGGTCTGGTAGCGGATTTACTGCCAAGTCCGCGGGATAGACAACACTGGGGGACCCCTCTCCCCTTGAACTCCATCTCCATCGTGGTGCCACAGCTTTCCGCGAACCGGCAGGCAGCTTCGAGCCGGTCGGCCGGCGTCGGTTGCCGGTGAAAGAAATAATTGGGCTGCTGGTAAACGAAATCAAAGCCGTATTGCGGCCAGTTGGTCCTTCCCTGGGGCCACGACGGGATCCAGTAGAAGCCGATGCCTTTTGCTTCGAGGGTCAGGAGAGGCTACCATTCGACATCAATTCCCGGTTTGAGCATGTCCGCCAGCGCCCGACCGGTCAGGCTCGTCACGCAGTCATAGCTGTTGATCTTGCCAGGCTCAA
>JAPLUA010000646.1 GCA_026397855.1 Verrucomicrobiota bacterium
AGGGTTGTTTGGACTGAAACGGGGGATGGGGAGAAGGTCTGGAATGCCCCGCAAACGCGCCTGGAGCCTGCTACAGAGCCTCGAGGGGGTCGGGTGGTATGTGGGGACCCCTGGAATGTAACAAACGGCTCTAATGCCCGTTATCCGCTGTGACGTAACAAAGACAGTGGTTCCCCGGTGGGGCTTGCGGTGGTCTTGTCGGGGATTGCGTGCCATCACCAGGTCGCTCCCACGGGATTGGACGAAAATGTCCGCGCTCCGGAAAAATGGGGGATGAGCACGTGCGGCCCGAATAATCTAAGATGCGCGCGTGCGCAGGAGTAATCAGTTGCCGGCAGGAAAGAAAGTGGGAGGAAAGGCTGAGTCCTTTCATAACACCCGCATCATGCGGACAACGCGGCAGGAGCCCGACCCGGACGCCGTAGCGACGGAGGGTTGCGGGATGGCAGTTTATGGTTCACACTGGGGGTGTGAAACCACGCGTTCGTTTTGCGCCGAGTCCGACCGGGTTCCTGCACATTGGCGGGGCCAGGACCGCGCTGTTTAACTGGATCTACGCCCGTCATACGGGCGGCACCTTCATCCTGCGCATCGAGGATACCGACGCGGCGCGCAACACCCAGCCCGCCGTGGACGTCATCCTCAACGGCTTGCGCTGGCTCGGGCTGGACTGGGACGAAGGCCCGGTCAGCGCCGATGCCACGGGGCCGAGCAAGGGCGACTGTGGGCCATACTTCCAAAGCCAGCGCAAGGAGAACTACCAGCAGCGCGTCGAGGCGCTGCTGTCGCACGGCCTGGCCTATGAAAGCGAGGGTGCGATCAAGTTCAAGATGTCCCGCGAGGCGATCGTCATTCCCGACGTGGTGGTCGGCGATGTGCGGCGCGAGCTGACCGACCGCGAGCAGGCGGATCCGGATTTCGTGATCGTGCGCTCGGACGGCCAGCCGGTGTTCCACCTGGTGAACGTGGTGGACGACCTGGAGATGCGCATCACGCATGTCATTCGCGGCGAGGATCACCTGAGCAACACCGCCAAGCACATCGCGCTGTTCCGAGCGTTCGGCGTCGAGCCGCCCAGGTACGCGCACATCCCGCTCATCCTGAACATTGACGGCACCAAGATGAGCAAGCGGGACAAGGGCGCCTCGCTGAATACGTACACGGAGGAAGGATATGCGCCGGAAGCGCTCGTAAATTACCTCTGCCTGCTCGGCTGGTCCCCGAAGAACAACCGCGAAAAGATGGCGCTGGCGGAAGTGGTGGAGGCGTTCGACCTGCCACAAATCCTTAGGCACAACGCGCGGTTCGACCTGACCAAGCTGGTCTGGCTGAATGGTGAGTATGTGCGCGAGATGGGCGACGATCGCTTTTATGAGCAGTCAATCCACGCCCTCGCGCGGGGAGGCCTGGATACCAACAAGTTCCCCGTCGCCTACGTCAAGGCAGCGCTCGACACCTGCAAGGGCAAGCTCACGCTCTTTGGCGAGCTGCCGTCCTACGCCG
>JAPLUA010000461.1 GCA_026397855.1 Verrucomicrobiota bacterium
CCTTATCACTGACCGCATCGTTGCCATCTCCCGTTCCATCACAAGGTGTTCTGGATCACTAACAGCGGCGTCGGCCGGTGTGCCGCCACAGAAGTCCAGGCCGTCCACACTGCCGGCTTTGACTGCCAGCTTCAATGTTCTCTTATAAGTTTTCGCGGCCAATGCCAAGCAGAAAATCACCACAGCAGAAAATCACCACGCGGCGACGGGCGTGCGTATCCCACACTCACTGAGGAGTCCCTGGCATACAACACACCAAGAACTGCGGAAGCTTCTCCCTCTGCCCTGCAGCAGGGGAGGGTCGGGGAGATGGGTCCCCCGGTGTTGTCTATCCCGCGGACTTGGCAGTGTATTTCTGAAACAAACACACCGGGTTGCGGGTAATCATCATTGTGGCGCCCCGTATGGCGCACAACGCAGAACACATCGTGGAAAGGAAACTATGCACAAACAAAACGTTGATCCGGGTCTGAAGAGCTGTGTGAACCAGCGACAAGGCTGGGGTGCCTGCTTTGGCTGGCTGAGCGCCGCGCTGGTGATGTCCCTGTCGCTGGGCTTTGTCCTGGTCGCTCACACCGTGTTGGCTCCCCTGCTTCCGAAGCTGCCGAATCGGCCTGAGGGATTTACCGCCCGCGTCGGTTGGTATTTGCAGGAGCGCGAGATAGTGTCGGACGTTCGCACGCTCGCCGCCGCATTTCGCTACCTCCTGGAAGCCGAGAGCGGCAGGAGGTGACCGGCTTTGCGAACCTGGCAGCAGGGCCTGGATGGGCCCCCATCCGTGCGCCGCTGCAACTGCTAGTCCGCGCGCGGGGGCTTCATCCCGAGTTCCCTGGTCAGGAAGGCCAGCTCATCGGCTTTCTCTTCGATCTGCTTCGACGTCGGTTTTCCAGCGCCGTGGCCGGCCTTGGTTTCGATGCGGATCAGCACGGGATTGGGGCCGCGATGATACTCCTGCAAACGGGCCGCGAACTTGAAGCTGTGCGCCGGCACCACGCGGTCGTCGTGGTCGGCCGTTGTGATCATCGTCGCGGGGTAGCGCACGCCGGGCTTCAGATTGTGGTAGGGCGAATAGGCCAACAGCGCCGGAAACTCGGCCGCGTTGTCCGCGCTCCCGTAGTCGCTGGCCCAGGCCCAGCCGATGGTGAACTTGTGGAAGCGCAGCATGTCCATCACCCCCACGGCCGGCAGTGCCACACGGTAGAGCTCCGGCCGCTGCGTCATGCACGCCCCCACGAGCAGGCCGCCGTTGCTGCCGCCTTGAATCGCCAGCTTCTCGCGTGAGGTGTAGCGGTTCGCCTGAAGCCATTCCGCCGCGGCGATGAAGTCATCGAAGACGTTCTGCTTGTGCAGCCTGCTGCCGGCCTGGTGCCAGTCTTCGCCGTATTCGCCGCCGCCCCGCAGGTTCGCGAGCGCATAAACGCCGCCCATTTCCAGCCACGCTGCGCGGCTCACGCTGAAGCTCGGCGTGAGGCTGATGTTGAATCCGCCGTAGCCGTAGAGCAGTGTCGGTCGCCGGCCGTCGAGCTTCAGCCCGCGCTTGTGAACGATGAACATCGGCACCTTCGTGCCGTCTTTGCTCGAATAGAACACCTGCTTCGTCTCGTAGGCTGACTCGTCGAAATCGAGCTTTGGCCGCCGGAACACGGTGCTCTGGCTGGTGGCGAGGTCGTGCCGGTAAATCGTCCCTGGCTCGGTGAAGCTGGTGAAGCTGAAGAAGGTCTCGGTGTCGCTACGCTTGCCGCCAAAGCCGCCCGCGGTGCCGAGCCCCGGCAGCGCCACCTCGCGCACCGGCTTGCCGTCGAGCGCGAAAACCTTCACCACGCTCCGGGCATCCTTGAGGTAGCTGGCGATGAACTCCCCGTTCACGACGCCGACCCCTTGCAGTGTTTCCGCGCCCTGCGGGATGAGTTCCTTCCAGTTCGCACGGGCGGGCGCGGTCGCGTCAACTGCGATCAGCCGGCCGCGCGGCGCGTTGAGATCCGTCTTGAACCAGAACGCCGGGCCGTCGTTCTCCACAAAATCGTAGCTCGCGTCAAAGTCCATCAGCAGCCCGGTCACCGGCGCGTCAGGCCGGGTGAGGTCCTTGTAGAGCACGCGGTTCTTCGGATCCGTTCCCTGGCTGGCGGTGATGATCAACCAGCGACCATCCTCCGTCACGGCCCCGGCGAAGCCCCAATCCGGCTGGTCCTTCCGCTCGTAGATGAGTGTGTCTGCGGACTGCTCCGTCCCGATCCGGTGGAAGTAAAGCTTCTGGAACTTGTTCACCCCCTTGAGCGTGTCACCCGGTTTGGGGGCATCATAGCGGCTGTAAAAGAAACCGCTGCCGTCCTTCTTCCAGGAAGCGCCGCTGAACTTGACCCACTGCAAGTGATCGGCGAGATCCTGTCCAGTGCGCACGTCCCGGACTTTCCATTCGTTCCAGTCCGAGCCGGAGGCGGCCAGGCCGTAGGCGAGCAGGTTCCCATCGTCGCTCACCGCCATGCCCGCCAGCGCCACCGTGCCGTCCTTCGAGAGTGTGTTTGGGTCCAGCAGAACGCGCGGCGCGGCGGCGAGCGACTCGACGGTGTAGAGCACGCTTTGGTTTTGCAGGCCGTCGTTGCGCGTGTAGAAATAGCGCCCGCCCTCCTTGAACGGCACGCCGTAACGCTCGAAGTTCCACAGCTTCGTCAGCCGCGACTGGATGGCGTCGCGCCCGGGAATCTTGTGGAGATAAGCCAGGGTGACCTTGTTCTGGGCCTCGACCCAGTCCTTCGTCGCGGGCGCATTGTCATCTTCCAGCCAGCGATACGGATCGGCAACGGTCGTGCCGTGGTAGTTGTCCACGACGTTGGTTTTGGCGGTGGGAGGGTATTTCAAGCTGGCGGCCATCATCTGGCAAGTGGCGGCCAGCAGACCCAGCGCCGCCGCGCCGGTTGTCTTGCGCAAGAACGGTATCATGCCGCGAACGATGCGTGGACAAGGCGAAGGCGTCAAAACCTTTTTGGGATCCGCCGTCGGGCGTGAAGGCTATGCCTGGCCGTGAGTTGGATCGGTCTTGCTGTGGTGATCATCCGCCTGTGGCTCCTTCCATGGCGGGCTTTACCACCGTTCCAGGTGGACGTGCTCCGGCTTGAATCGTGTGCGCGGCTCCTTGGTTTCGGCCGGGTAGCCGATGGCCAGGCACGACACGGGAACAATCGAGGCCGGCAGCGAGAGGATCTCCCGCAGGGAGTTGATTCGCTGCTCGCGCGGATGCACCCCCAGCCAGCAGGCGCCCAGGCCAAGGATGTGTGCGCACAGGAGCATGTTCTCAATCGCCGCCGAGCAATCCTGCAGCAGGTAGCTCAGCTGCCGGTCGTGCGCAGCTTCGAGTTCGCCGCAGACTGCGATGCCGGCCCCCGCTCCCGCGATCATCTGGCCGTTGGGCAATGCCGCCGCGATCCGGTCCAGGGTCTGCCGGTTGCGGATCACCACAAAGCGCCACGGATCTTTGGCCGCAGCCGAGGGCGCCGCCATCGCGGCCTCGAGCAGTTTCTGAAGGATGTCCTGGCTTACCTCGGCGGACGTGTAGGCTCGGATGCTCCGTCGCCCGAAGATAAGCCCCAGTTTCTCGTCAATGTTCATATTAATAGGATTCGTCTCCCCGGAGATTACCACGAAAAGGCATGGCGTGGCGAGGGCCTGTTATCCGCCGGGCGGCGACAGCAATCCCAACGCGCTCTACTGCGAGAAAGCGGACTGCGCCCTGCGCTCACGCAACTTCGGCAAGGCGCTGGTGCGGCTCAAGCCCATCGACTTTAAGATCTCGGACGCCGCGCCGTTCGTCGGGGTTCCGCTCGCCAATCCGCCCAGCCGGTTGCTGCTCTACGAGCCCTTCGACTACCTCGGCCGTGCGCGCTTGGGCGACCTGAACACCACGGGGGGCAGAGTTATGCGGACTGAAACGGGGGGTGGGGAGGAGGCTTGGGATGCCCCGGAAACGCGCCAAGAGCCCGCTACGGGGCCTTGAGGGGGCTGGGTGGTATGTTGGGACCCCCGGCATGTAACAAATCGCTCTAATGCCAGTTATCCGGTGTGACGTAACAAAGCGGCGGTCTTGCCAGGGTTTGCGTGCTATAAACAGCGGCGCCACCGTGCGCTTCGACGTGCCGGTGCCCGCGCTCGCCCTGGGCCGCAGCGCCGCGCAAAAACTCAAACGGGCGCTGTAGTTCAACAACGAGCCCTCCTAGAAACGGCGGTTGGAATCATCCAGCACGCTGGGCTGAATCGACCTATTTGGTCCTCTGGAAACCAGTTTGGCCCGTCTGTTTCTGGCTTATCCAGCCCCCACCCAGCACCAGGTCTTCCTGGTAAAACACCGATGCCTGGCCCGCCGTGATGGCGCGCTGAGGAACGTGAAGCTTTACCCCGGCCGCTCCGCCCGGCAACAGCCTCACCGTGGCGGGTGCTCCGGGATGATTGTAGCGGATCTTGACTGTCGCCTCGAACACGGGCGGCGGGGCACCCCATGCGATCCAGTTGCAGCGTTCGGCGATGAATTCGTCGATCACGAGCGCCGAATCGTCGCCCACAATGACCCGGTTCCTGGCCGCATCGAGCTCGATGACGTAGAGCGGCCTCGGGGAGGAGAGCCCCAGGCCCTTGCGCTGGCCGATCGTGTAGAACTCGATGCCGTCATGTTCCCCCAGCACTTTGCCTTGAAGATCTACGATCTCCCCCCGGTGCTGCTGGATGAGCCCGGCCTGCTGGAGGAACTTGCCGTAATCGTTGTCCGGCACGAAGCAGATCTCCATGCTCTCCTCCTTGTCGGCGGTCTTGAGCCGGCAGTGGCGCGCCACTTCGCGCGTGTCGGCCTTGGTCTTGTCCCCCAGCGGGAACATGGCGCGGGCCAGTTGGTCCTGGCGCAGCGAGAACAGGAAGTAGCTCTGGTCCTTGCGCGAATCGCGTCCACGCTTGAGCAGGGTGCGGGCGCCCTCCGGGCCGTGCTCCACGCGCGCAAAGTGGCCCGTGGCCACGTAGTGCGCGCCGAGCTGGTCCGCGCGCTGGATGAGGCGGCCGAACTTGAGGTCCTGGTTGCACATCACGCAGGGGTTGGGAGTGCGGCCGGCCTTGTACTCGTCGGCAAAGTACTGGATCACCTTGCCCTGGAACTCCGCCGACTCGTCAATCAGGTAGTAGGGAATGCCTAGCTGGTGGCAGACCGCCCGGGCGTCCGTGACGGCCTGGGGGCCGCAGCATTTGTCCTCGGCGCGCGAGACGCAGTCCTGGGGCCAGAGCTTGAGGGTAATGCCGACCACGTCGTAGCCCTGTTCGAGCAGGAGCGCGGCGGTGGCGGAAGAATCCACGCCGCCGCTCATGCCGACCAGCACGCGGGTTCGTTTCCCGGCCATAAGCCCGGTCCCCACCGGACTACTCGACGATCTTGGGCACCATGAACAGCCCGTTCGCCGCGGCCGGCGCATTGCGCAGCGCCTCCTCATTGGTGAGGGACGGGCGAACCACATCAGCGCGCGTCACGTTGACGAGCGGGAAGGCGTGGGCGGTGGGCTCGACGCCGGTCACATCCACCTGCTTGAGCTTTTCAATGTAGCCCAGGATGTTTCCCAGTTGGGCGCCGATCTTCTGCTCCTCTTCTGCCGAAAGGGAGAGCCGGGCGAGGTGCGCGACGTATTTGACATCAATATCGGGGATTGGCATGGCGTCACTCCTCGTCGAACTTGCGTTTGATGAGCGTCTCCAGCTCGGTGAGGGCCTGGGAGGCATCCTGGCCCTGCGCGTGGACGGTGAGCTTGCTGCCGGGGCCGGCGGCTAGCATCATCATGCCCATGATGCTCTTGCCGTTGACCTTTTCACCGTCCTTCTCCACGAAGATGTCGCAGGTGAAGCGGTTGGCGGTTTTCACAAACATGGCAGCAGGCCGGGCGTGGATGCCCAGCTTGTTTGCGACCCAAAGATCTTTGGTCATATCGGAGCCGCCGTCGGTTAGCTTCTTTGCGCTCATCAGCTCTATCCATTATACTTAACCGAAAATCACGCGCGGTGCCACTGAATTCTGGCAGGC
>JAPLUA010000537.1 GCA_026397855.1 Verrucomicrobiota bacterium
AATTCGTAGTTGATGTTGAGGCTGCGGGTGTCGAGGTTGGCCGACCCGACATAGACGGCCTCGTCAAGAATCAGCATCTTCGCGTGCAGAACCTGCGGCTGGTATTCGTGGATTTTCACCCCGGCCCGTAGCAGGCGGCGGTAGAGGCTCTGTGCCGCCAGGTGCGACAGCAGCACGTCGGATTTTCCCGCCAGGATAAGGGTCACCGCGCCCCCGTGCCGCGCGATCTTCATCAACTGCCGCCGGATGCGCCACGTCGGCAGGAAATACGCTACCATGATCCGCACATCCCTTGCCCGCTCCAGGTCGTCGCGCAAGGCGCGTTTCAGCGGGTTGCGGCCCCGGCCCGGTCCGCTGAGCAGCAATTGCGCGTTGGGGGTTGCCAGCGCTTGGTTGGCGTCCGACTTGCGCCAGCGCGTGAAGCGCTTGTGCTGGAACTCGGCGCGGGCAAACATGTCATCAAATCTTGCGGCCACCGCCACCGCGAGGGGGCCGCCCGTTTTCAGCCCCACATCCCACCAGCCGCGTGTCACGCCGTCGCCATCATACTCCGGCGCGATATTGAAGCCGCCGAAGAATGCCGTCTGCCCGTCGCAGACCAGCAGCTTGCGATGGTTGCGAATGCCCAGGCGTCTCAGGGTCAGGGGATTGAACTGCCGGATCTCGCCGCCGGCCTCTCGCAGGGCGTCCCAAAACCCGGATGGCAGAGTGATCGAGCCCAGGGCATCCACCAGGACGCGCACCCGCACGCCGCGTTTCTGCGCCCGCAAGAGCGCCTCACGAACAGCTTCGCCCGGGTAACCCGCGGCAAAGATGTAGGTTTCCAGGCACACCGACTCCCGCGCGCCGTCAATCGCCGCGAGTATCCCCGGGAAGATCTCGCGGCCGGCACGCAACCAGGTCCAGCCCGCAGCAGCTTCAGCCGACATCGCCGGCAGGATACGGTTCCGGAGGGGGATTTGCAATTGGGGAGGCTCTGCAAGCCCCGGCCGAGGCTATCGTTGGACCCTCGCGCTGCCGCCTTTGACGAGCGCCTCGACCTCCTTGAGCGATGCCATCGAGGTGTCGCCGGGCGTCGTCATTGCCAGCGCGCCGTGGGCGGCGCCGTATTCGACGGCTTTCCGGGCATCGTTAAACTGCATGAGTGCGTAGATCAGCCCGCTGGCGAAGCTATCCCCGCCGCCGACGCGGTCCAGTATTTCGAGATTCTCGCGGTTCGGCGCCTCATGGAACTTCCCGTTCGCCCAGCAGATTGCCCCCCAGTCGTTCCGCGTCGCGCTCTTGACCGTCCGTAGGGTCGTGGCAACCACCTTGAAATTCGGGTAGGCTTGCACGGCCTTGCCGATCATCTGCTTGAAAGCCGTCACGTCAATCCGGGAAAGATGCTCGTCCGCCCCTTCCACCTCCAGGCCGAGGCAGGCCGTGAAGTCCTCCTCGTTGCCGAGCATCACGTCCACGTGCCGGGCGATTTCCCGGTTGACCTCCTGCGCGCGCTTCGGGCCCCCAATGCTCTTCCACAGCGAAGGCCGGTAGTTCAGGTCGTAGGAGACAATCACCCCATGCCTCCGCGCGGCTTGCACGGCTTCAATCACCAGCTTCGGCGTGGTGTCGCTGAGCGCAGCAAAAATGCCGCCGGTGTGCAGCCACCGTGTGCCGAGCGTCCCGAAGATCCGGTCCCAATCAAAGTCCCCCGGCTTGAGCTGGCTGGCCGCGCTGTGCCCGCGGTCGGACACCCCCACGGCACCCCGCGGACCAAAGCCGCGCTCGGTGAAGTTCAGCCCGTTGCGCACAGTTCGGCCCACGCCGTCAAACGGAACCCACCGGATGAAATCGGTGTCCACGCCGCCCTGCAGGATGAAGTCTTCGAGCAGCCGCCCCACATCGTTATCGGCAAAGGCGGTGCAAACGGCTGTCTTGAGGCCGAAGCAGCGACGCAGGCCGCGCGCGACATTGTACTCGCCGCCCCCCTCCCAGACCGTGAACTCGCGCGCCGTTCGCACGCGTCCTTCGCCGGGGTCGAGCCGCAGCATGACTTCCCCAAGCGAGACCAGATCGTATTTGCCCGAGCCGGGAGGTTTGATATCAAGAATGGCCATAGTGTTGGCAGATCTTTGTTTTAGGGGTTGATGATGGCGGAAAAGCGGATGCGCTCAATCACTTTCTGGCAGCCGAAACAATCTTCCCCAGCACCACGGCGCGGCGCGCGCCGGTTGCTCCTGGCACGTTGGCGGGACGCCCCAGGAGCGTTTCATGGGCCAGTATCGCAAAGGCGAGCGCTTCTTTGGCTGCATTGGCGATTCCGAAATCCTCATGCGTCAGCAGCTCTCCCGCGCCGAGCCGCCGGCTGAGCTGGCGGCGCAGCTCCGGGTTCTTCGCGCCGCCACCGCCCAGGATGACCTGCAGCCGCCCGAGTTCCTTGGCGCCAAGCCGGGGAAGAACGAAACGCCCATACGCATCGGCTATCGTCGCCGCAGTATAAGCCATCGCCGTGGCAAGGATGTCCTCGTCGCCAAGGCGAAGGCGCCGGGCCGATGCCAGCAGGCGCTGCACGAATACCTCGCCGAACTCCTCCCGGCCGGTGGTTTTGGGCGGGTGGCGTTTCAGGAAGGGATGCGACATCATTTCCGCCAGCAGCTTTTCGGAAACCGTGCCGCGCGCTGCCAGGAGCCCGTCGCGGTCGAATGTCTGCCGTCCCCGGGTCGCCCTGGCTGCCAGCGCGTCCATGATCATGTTGCCGGGGCCGGTATCAAAAGCGATCACGTCCGCCAGTTCGGCGCGCGCGGGCAAGAAGGTCAGGTTGGCGATGCCGCCGATGTTCTGCACGATGCGGGGTCGCGCATCATCCGTGAACAGAGCCCAATCGGCATACGGCACCAGCGGAGCCCCCTGGCCGCCTGCGGCCATGTCTCCCACGCGAAAATCGGCCACCGTCGTAATGCCCGTTCGCTCGGCAATCACCGCCGCCTCGCCGATCTGCAGCGTGGAAGGGGTTCGGGCGTTGGGAAGATGGTGGACCGTTTGCCCGTGCGAGCCGATGGCCGTGATATCTCCGGGTCGCAGCCTGGCTTTGAGGATGCCTGCAAGCGCCGCGCGGGCA
>JAPLUA010000499.1 GCA_026397855.1 Verrucomicrobiota bacterium
CCGGCCTGCCGCAGCAGGTTCGCCGCGGCTTCAACCAGTTTCGGCAGCAGGAAGAAGTTATTCTGGAAGAAGGAATCCTTCGGCACATCCCAGCCCGTCGGCGGAATGCGCAGGACCACCTTGATTCCCCCGCGCGGCGGGGGGTGGCTGCGCACGTGCGTGATCTGCCCGTTCAGCGCCGGTTCCGCGATCCGGCATTCCTCCACGTCCACCACCAGCCGGCTGTCCGCCCGGATGAACCCGATATTCAGCCCCTGTTTGAACTTGTCCCACTGGCTGCGGATCATGATCCGGTTTCGGTAGCCGTAGGGCTGCGGGCACGGGATCACCGACCCGACCACGCCGGGGTCAAAATGGCCGATCCGCTGAAACAGCGCGGCAATCTGCTTCTGCTTGAGCCGGAGCTGCGCGTTGTAGGCAAGGTGCTGATACTGGCAGCCGCCGCAGTCCCCAAAGTAGCGGCAAAGCAGCTCCACCCGCTCCGGCGACGGGCTCACCACCCGCCGGAGCCTGGCGCGCGCGAAACGCTTCTTCACCTCGATGACTTCCACCTCCACGGCATCCCCCGGGGCCGTGAACGGCACGAACACCACAAAGCTTCCGTGCCGCGCGACCCCTTCGCCGCCAAAGGCGATGTCGTCAACAGCCACGGTCAATCTGTCGCCCGGCGCAAGGCCGGCTGCGGGCATCCCGCCGGGCTCTGCCGAGGCGGCCTGCTCCCCCTGTTCCGGATGTTCCATGTAGTCCAAGCTTTTTCCCTCCTTACCCTTCGTAACCCCTGATCCGGTAATGCCCGCTGTCGTCCTGCTCAACCAGCCTCTGCGCCAGGAGTGAACTGAGCGGAGCGTCCGCCCAATGCGGGTTCTCCTCGAAGGCCGCCCGGTTGATCGCTTTGCGCGCTATCTCCCTGCGGGCCATGAAGGTCTCCGGGCTCTGCTTGAGGAAGTTCATTATTTCCGTCTCTTCGTAGGTCATGCTTGATCCTGCCCCAAAAAGAAACCCGCAGCCAGTCTCTTGATGCCGGGCTGCGGGTCAAAGCGGCAAATGCCGTCCGGGGCATCGCCTATTTCGCCATCTCAATCTTCGACGCGGTGAACTCGTTCTTGCCCGCAACGTTCTTGACCGTGCCGGTCGCTGTCACCTTCTTGGCGTCCTTGCAGACGTTTTCATGGAAGGCCTTGCTGACGTCGTTGTCCATGACGTAAAAGGTGATCGTCTTGCCCTTCTTGTTCTCGGTCTGGATGACCGTCTGGCATTTTTCGCCCTCCTTGAGGGCGCACTTGGCGCACTTGGCCTCGCCGGTGATGGTTCGTTCTTTGCCTTTGCCGGAATCCGCGGCGAAGGACGGGGTGACCAGCGCGAGCAACATGAGCCCCGCGACGGCTCCGAGCAGGATGGATGCTTTTCTCATATACTTTGATTTAACAGGTTAATAATAGTGTAATACCAATGGGAATGAGACAACCCTGCGGGGATTCCGTTCAGCCATTCCCGACGGGAGCGTTACACCAGCCTTGCAGCGCATCCGCCGCCTGTTACCCTCCTTGAGGCAGACATAAACGCTTTGAAATCCGGCCCGAAGACCCCGATATGAACAGACTGACACCGCTCGCCGTCCTGGCCCTCATCTGCGCCATCGATCAACCACAGGTGCGAGGGGTGGATCGCCCCCAATGGATGGACAAACCCGGCATCGTCATGGCCGGATCCTGGGAGGCCCCGGCTTATCGCGGACGGGGCGCGGGGAGGATGGATTTCACCCTCCCCCCCGAGAAGGTTCCGGCCTATGAACGGGAGCATAGCCCGGAGATGATCGCGAGGCTCAAGGAACTCGGCGTCAACTTCCTGATGATTCATGGCTACAAGGGGGCGGGCATGGCGACCGAGGCGCAAGGGATGGATGACGCCCGCCGGTTTGCAGCGCTGGCCCGCAAGGCCGGCATGCGTGTCGGCGCATACATCGGGGGCACGATGCTGCACGAGCGGCTCTTCCTGGAGGAGCCGCTTGCACAGCAATGGCAGGCCTTCGGCCCCAACGGCAGCCCGGTTTATTACAACGACCGGCAGCGTTTCCGCTACGCGTCGGTCCGCAACCAGCCCGGGTTCATCGAGTATCTGTGTGAGCCGACCCGCTACGCGATCAGCATCATGGGCTGCGACATGATCCACTACGACAATTTTGGCCTCGGCGCGGCCTCTTACGACGAGTTCTCCAAGGCCCGGTTCCGCACCAGCCTTCGTGCCCGGGGCAAGCCAGCAGCCGATCCCCCGGTCCCCGGCGCCGATGTTCCCGCGGACCTGCTGCGGGATTGGCGGGACTACAAGTGCCAGGCGCTGACCGATTACTACGAGGCCATGTCCCGGTTTATCCGCGGGCTTAATCCCAAATGCGGAGTGGAATGTAATCCCGGGAGCGTGGACGATATGGGCGGGGCCATTGCCGGCAACGACTTCTCCCGGCTCCTGCCGCTGGGCAGCGCATTCTGGGACGAATCCTATGGCCCCGACTCCCCGCACGCACGAACTCCGGGGATTCGCGCCAGCCGGATCCGCTCCATGAAGGTGGGGCGGCTCTATAACAACTCGGTCTTTGCTTACACGGACACCCCCCTTGACGCCGCCGAGAGCATGGCTTTCAACCTGAACTGCCTCGGTTGCGTGGCCTGGTTCCAATGGGGTGAGATGGTCAGCATCCATGAGAACCGGCCGGTCCTTCCGGAGCTTAAGCCCTACATACGGTTCTTCAACAGCCGACAGGATCTTTACCGGAATTCGCAAACCGTGGCCGACGTGGCAGTGCTGCGCACCTTCGCCGAGCAGAACTTCGGCTCGCGCCGGTATTACCCGTTCGAGCAGTCGCTCATCGAAGGACACGCCGACTGGAGGATCATCTTCGACCAGCAACTCGACACGCTCGACCAGTACCCGGTTGTCGTCGCCCCCGACAAGGAATGGCTGAGCGCGGCGCAGGAACTGCAGCTGGAACAGTTCCAAAGCCGGGGCGGCCAGGTCATCCGGACAACCGCAGCCGAAAGCCCGGACCGCCTCGCTGCGTGGATGCGGGAGAAGTCGCGCATCCGGGTGGACGCTCCGCCCTCAGTTGCCGTCGAGCTTTGCGCCCAGCAAAACCCCCGGCGGGTCCTGGTTCACCTCGTCAATTACGCCCCCGCATCCACGCTCAAGGACGTCCGCGTCCAGGTGCGGCTCAAGGGCGGCGGCCCCAGGACTGCGCGCATGGCTTCACCCGATCTTGCCCGCGATCTCTCGCTTCCCGCCGCGATGGACGGGGACTTCTGGTCCTGCAGCCTGCCGGAGCTGAAGGTCTATGCCGTGATCGTCATCAAAGGGGCGA
>JAPLUA010000228.1:0-13392 GCA_026397855.1 Verrucomicrobiota bacterium
GGGGCAGCCGTGCAACCATAAATTACCGGCGCGTCAGGATCTACTTCTTGAAGTCGCGCACGAACTTCACCAGCGCCTTCATGTCGTCGTCGCTCAAGCCTTCCACGGCCTTCATCCGGACCTTCTCGCCATCCTTCACGCCGTCCTTCATGGCCTTCAGCATCTCCTCATCCTTCATGGAGGCCTGGTACTTGGCGTCGGTGAAATCCTTGATCTCGAGCTTCTTGCCCATCTTGGTGTCGCCTTTACCATCGGCGCCGTGGCACTTGGCGCAATTCTTGTCCCAGTTCTCTTTGACGTCAGCGGCGGACACGGTTACAACGGCGGCCATCACGGCGGCGCCGATAAGGAGCATCTTGTTCATGATTTATTAGATTCGTTATTTGTTTCTATCTTGTTAACAGCAGGCAAAAAATGGTGCTTCCTGGCATTTCCAGCTATGCATTATTTGGCAATTCATAGCCCTTTTTTGCCTCCAAGGCTTGCGGGTCCGAAAAAGGCCACGATCCAGGGGGGGCGCGGCCTTGGGAGGACCGAAGAAGCCAAGGCCAGCGGTAATGCGCTGGATATGCCCACGTTGGTCTGGTCTGAAATGGCAAGAAAGCCAGGGGAACCGCCCTATTCTGAGAAAGCAAATGACGACCGACGCCCGTCGGGGTGCTTGGCCTCGCAGGTTTATGGGAGGGCTTGTGACTCCAGTAACAGCCTATACAGGCTGAAGCGCGATGGCTGCGGGTAGTTAGAACTTGAGGCTGCTCGCCGCGAGTGTAAGCTTCCGCCCATGATTCATCGCATTTCTCGGCGTTCGGCTCTTGGCAAAATCGGCGGAGGCACGATCGGGCTGGCGGCGGCGACGGGGTTAGCAGGTCGGGGCCGGGCGGCGGAAGCAGCAGCCCCGGCCAAGCTCAAAGGTAACATCCATCACTCTGTCTCGGCGTGGTGCTACAGCGGACTCTTCAATCCTGGCAAGGACAAGCCGGCGAAGATGGGCTTTGAGGACTTTTGCCGCGCATGCGCGAGCATGGGGCTGGAGTCGGTCGAGTTGCTCGGGCCGGACCAATGGCCGGCAGTGAAGAAGGCCGGCCTGACCTGCGCGATGTGCAACGGCCCGGATAGCATTCCCTACGGCTGGAATCGCGTGGAGCATCACGATGATCTGCTGGGCAAGTTTGAGAAGGCCATCCCGCAGGTGGCCCAGGCTGGTTTCCCGAACATCATCACCTTTTCCGGCAATCGCAAAGGCATGAGCAACGAGGAGGGGCTGGAGAATTGCGTGAAGGGCCTGAAGCGGCTGGTGCCGATCGCCGAGAAGCACAAGGTGACGGTCTGCGTGGAGCTGCTGAACAGCAAGCGCAGCCACAAGGATTACATGTGTGACCACAGCGCGTGGGGCGTCGAGCTCTGCAAGCGCGTCGGTTCGGAGCGCCTGAAACTGCTCTACGACATCTTCCACATGCAGATCATGGAGGGCGATGTGATTGATACGATCCGCGAGAATCACCAATACTTCGGGCATTATCACACCGGTGGCGTGCCCGGGCGGAACGAGATTGATGACACCCAGGAGATCCATTACCCGGCAGTGATGAAGGCCATTGTCGCGACCGGCTACAAGGGTTTCGTGGGGCAGGAATTCGTGCCGAAGCGGGCGGACGCGCTGGCTTCGCTGAGGCAGAGCGTGCTGATTTGCGACGTGTAGGCCGGGCGGCGGGCCGCATTCCGCCATTTCAGCAAATGCATTCCATGGCATCGTTCAGCGGATGGGTTGAGGTGCGCCCGGGCTTCACGCCGCGCCCGCGGATCAGTCATGTGGTGCTTGATTTCGACGGCACGCTTTCGTGGCTGCGGCATGGCTGGCCGGAGCTGATGTGCGAGATCTTTGAGCCATACCTCCCCGCGTCAGCCATCGAGCCCCGCCGGGAAGTCCGGGAACTGCTGCTGGACGATATCCTGTCGCTGAATGGCAAGCCGTCCATTCACCAGATGATCCGCTGTGCGGAGATATTGCGGGCGCGAGGGGGGCGGCCGCCGGCCCCGGAAGCCCTGCTGCACGAATACCAGCGGCGCCTGGACCTGGTCATTGAGGAGCGGACCGCGATGATCCGGAGCGGCCGCGTGCCGCGCGAGCATTTTGTCGTCTGTGGTGCGCGGAGCTTCCTGGAGAACCTGCTGGAGCGCGGCATGACCCTCGTTATCCTCAGCGGCACGGTTGAACACCGGGTCAAGGAGGAGGCGGCCTTGCTGGATCTCAAGCGCTACTTCGGGGAGCATATCTATGGGGGCACAGCCGATGCGGCGCAGTCGTCCAAGCGAGCCGTGATGGGCCGGTTGCTGGTCGGGGAGCGGATCACGGGCGAGCATCTGCTGGCGATCGGGGATGGGCCGGTGGAAATCGAGGTGGCCAAAGAGCTCGGGGGGCTGGCTGTGGCGGTTGCCACCGACGAAGAAAACAACGGCTCCGGCAAGGCGGACCCGCACAAATACCGGCAACTGGTGGCGGCTGGCGCAGATATTGTGATTCCCGATTTCCGTGACGGGGCCACCTTGCTTGAGCATATCATGCCCGGTTGGCAACCTGCGGCAGGGATCGGCGATTAGACCTATGAGAGATTACCCGCAACCCATTGATCTGAGGAAGATAAGGGTCTATCCGCTCGCTGAGCGGGAGAGCCTGAGCCAGGTGGACCGGATGTTGGTTGATCCCGGGCAGAAGCCATGCGAATGCGATGCGGTGGCATTGCATGAGATCCAGCAGTGCGCGCGCAAGATTGAGGCAGCCCGCAAGGCCGGCGCGAGCGTGATGCTGTTGTATGGCGCCCACCTGGTCAAGAACGGGGCGATGCGCATCGTGAACCGGCTGGTGGAACTGGGCTGGCTCACGCACCTGGCCACCAACGGGGCCGGGACGATTCACGACTGGGAGCTGGCCTACCTCGGGCGCACTGAAGAGAGCGTGAAGAAGAACGTTGCCACGGGAACCTTCGGCACCTGGGAGGAGACGGGCCGCGTCATACCGCTGGCGCTGATGGCGGGCGCCCTCCGTTCCGAGGGCTACGGCCGCAGCCTGGGCCGGTTTATCTGCGAGGACGGGCTTACGCTGCCCGCCCCGGCGTCATTGGAGGAGTCGCTGCGCGCCGAGCCGGCACACCCCCTCGCGCCCGCGCGGGCGGAGCTGCTGCAGGCCATGCTGGTCCACAAGCTCCCCGCAGGCCGCATGGAGGTAAGGCATCCGTGGAAGGAAACCTCGATCCTGGCGCAAGCATTTCGCCACAACGTTCCGCTGACCGTCCACCCCGGCATCGGCTACGATATCATCACCGCGCATCCGATGTTCAACGGCGCGGCAATTGGCCGGGCGGCGGGCATGGATTTCGGCATGTTCGGCGCGGCGGTTGATCGGCTGGACGGTGGTGTGGTGATGTCGGTGGGGTCGGCGATCATGGCGCCCCAGGTTTTCGAGAAGAGCACCAGTTGCGTCAACAACCTGCGGCGGCAGGCGGGGAGGGGAATCCTGCACGACCACACGATATACGTGGTGGACGTGCAGGATGGCGGGGGGTGGGATTGGTCCAAAGGGGAGCCGCCGAAGACGAACCCGGCCTACTACCTGCGGTTCTGCAAGAGCTTCTCGCGCATGGGAGGCGCCATGCGCTACGCACAGTGCGACAACGTGGCATTCCTGCACAACCTGCTGTGCGTGCTGGAGGAAGGATGAGCGCGGGAATCGGAATTCCTGTGCGGATTGCATGACTCCGGGCCGGTTCAGTGACATTGCCTCGAAGTATGCCGCGCTGCGAATCGCGGTGATGGGGGATTTTTGCCTCGACCGGTATCTGGAAATTGACCCGGGCAGGCCGGAGATCTCGATCGAAACTGGACTGCCGGTGCATAATGTCATCAACGTGCGCGCCCAGCCGGGCGGTGCCGGGACGATCGTCAACAACCTGTCCGCGCTGGGGGTCGGCACGATTCTGCCGGTCGGATTTGCCGGCGAGGATGGGGAAGGGTATGAATTATCCGGCGCGCTGAAGGCGCTGGCCGGGGTGCGGCTGGATCACTTCGTGCGCACCGCTCACCGCCGCACTTTCACCTACTGCAAGCCCCTGGTCATTGAGCCCCACAAGCCGCCGGTCGAACTTAACCGCCTGGATTTCAAGAACTGGACACCGACCCCGGCATCGCTCCAGGGGCTCCTGGTGGGCGAACTCGAACGCGTGGCAGGCCTGGTGGATGCGGTCATTGTGCTGGACCAGGTGGATATTCCGGAGACCGGGGTTGTGACGCAGAAGCTGCTGGAGGCGCTTGGCATGCTGGTGGAGGCCCAGCCGGGGTTGCTGGTGCTGGCCGACAGCCGGCGCGGGCTGCGAGGTTTCCCGCCGGTTACCTTCAAAATGAACGCGGCGGAGCTGGCCGCGTTGACAGGAGCCCGGGACGAGCTAAGTTCTGAGCAGATTGAAACCGCCGCCAGGTTCCTCGCAAGCCGTAATGGCCGGAGTGTTTTTGTCACGCTCGCCGCCCGGGGCATTCTCGGGGCAACCGCGAACGGCCAACTTGAACACGTTCCCGCGCTACCCGTGCGGGGGGAAATTGACATTGTCGGGGCTGGGGATGCCGTGACTGCGAACCTGATTGCAGCAGCGGCCGCGGGAGCGGCCCTGGGCGAATGCCTGGAGATTGCCAGTGCCGCCGCATCGGTTGTAGTTCACAAACTCGGCACCACGGGCACGGCAAGCGTTCCGGAAATCCTGGGGCTGCTCCCTGCCGGCTGAAGCGGGCCTGATCGAGCCCGCCGGTAAGCCTCCCTTGGTCTCGATCCACCGGACCCGCCCCCCGGCGCGGCAGCATGGCGAATTTGAATCCGCCCCCGTTTGAGGGCTTGAAATGGGGTCGGCTTTTAGTATGGTCATGGGCGCAAATTCCCGGGCGCCGCGAGGCGGCTCGGGATTCTGGATGAAAAAGAGAGACAATTTATGAAGAATGAGCAGCTAACAGGCCTTCTGACTTTGCAGGCTGAGAAGCCCGTGCCGGGCTTTCGTCGGCATCTCCTGGGGTATGCCCCCCCGTTGCTGGCCCTGGTGCTGGCCCAAACGGCGTTGGGTTCCGAAAACGTGCCTCAGCGGCCCTTCGCCCAGTGGGCGAACCTGCCGGGGAAGGGGCAGTTCGTGCTGGGCTTCGTGTACGAGGAGTCGGAGTCCTATCATATCTGGGCCGCCGGCAAGCAATACGGCATCAATACCCGATCTGGCGGTGAGAACTACGGCATTGATATCAACCAGGGCTTTTTTGCCCTGCAATACGGCATTACCGAGCGGTGGGCCGCAGACCTGGAGATCGGCGGCACCACCTGCGGCTGGCGAGCATTCTCTCCGGGTAACCAGGTCGAGTCCACGACCGGCGTCATGGACTGGGGGCTCGGCGTGCGCTACCAGATCTTCAACGAAGCTCAGTGTACCAATTCACCTTGGACCCCGACCCTGACGTTTCGGGCGGGCGCCGTCCTGCCCGGCACCTACAACGAGAACTTCGTCTATGCTCCCGGGTATCGCTCGGCAGCGATTGTGCCAGAGCTGCTGGTGCGCAAACATTTCGGCTGGACGGGGCTAGGGGCCTATGGCGACGCGCTTTATCGCTGGAACCGCACGACCGGTAACGATAACTACGTCATAGCAGTCGGCCTTTTCCAGCAAATCAAAGGCTGGGAGCTCGCCGTCGGCTACATGCACGTGCAGACGCTTTCGGGCGGCGACGTTGAATTCGCCGTCCCAGGCGACCTCTCGACCATCGTCTATCCCCGGGACGTGCGGGAGAACAACGATTCCATCCAGGCCGGCTTCAGCTATACGACCTCCAAGCGCTTCTGGCGCTACGGGTTCCATACCCGCACAATCGTAGACGGCAATAACAGCGACTCGAAGTTCTGGATTGGCGGCTCGATAGACATCCCCTTCGGCGGGAACCACTGAGCCGCGCCTCCGGCCCCCGCACGGACTTCAAGGCAGGGTTTTGGCTGGCTGCCGGCCAACCCCTTGCTCCATGAGCTGCTTGAGTTCGCCCAAGTGCTCCTGATAGACCCCGCGCGGGTTGCAATCGTGCTTCTTGCACAGGGATGCGGCCATGCCGACGATTTCCCCCATGCAACCGCAGGTGCGCATGACGCGCACGGGGCCAAGGGCCTCATGGGTGACGCTGATGTCCCGGCCCGCCATGAACAGGTTCGAGATGTTGCGGCTGTAGAGGCAACGATAGGGTGCCCAATAAGGCGTCTGGTACTTGCCGTGGGTGGCCTTGGAAATGAACTCAACCCCCTCATGGCCTTTGTCAAAGGAGGGGTCGGGCGTGTGGAG
This sequence comes from Verrucomicrobiota bacterium, assembly GCA_026397855.1. Classification (GTDB taxonomy): domain Bacteria; phylum Verrucomicrobiota; class Verrucomicrobiia; order Limisphaerales; family UBA8199; genus JAPLUA01. Next base: position 6,345 of record JAPLUA010000228.1, read on the forward strand.
GTCAATGGTCCATGTGCAGGGGAAGCAGGCGTCGGGGAAGAACTGGTTGGTGCGGAAGGCGTCCACTGTCAGGACCACATCGCCTAGCAGGCGGCGTGACTCGCGTTTGCCGGCGATGTAGGCGGCCCAGTTGAGCCTGTGGTTGGGGAAGAGCTTATCCACGTTCTTGAGCGTGTCCCAGGCACCGTACATGGCGCGGAGATTCTGGTCGCGCATCCACTCGACCTCGGTGATGGGGTCGCGGTCGAAGCCGCTTTCCCAGTACCAGGCGCCGAGTTTGCTGAGCGGGTCTTTTACCGCCTGAGACTTGGCCTGCGGTCGGCCGGGGAAGGTCTTGTCGCGCAGGTCGAGCGCCCACGGGCAGCGCGGGAAGGGTGCGGGATCCTTGGTGGCGGCAAAGGCCATGTTCACGGCATTCGTGTCTTCGCATTCGCACTTGGGGAAAGGCTCAGGCTGGCCGGCGTCCTGCACGTTCCACAGATTGCTGGGACCCATGTGCTGCTTCTCCGTCACGTCGTAATCGGCGCCGGCCAAAGCGCCCACCGCGCCATCGCCGGTGCAATCTGCAAACCAGCGCGCGGCAAGGCGCACGCGGCGGCCGTTGCGGATGTGCTGGGCCACGACCGCGCGAACAACGCCACCGGCGGACTCCACGGCATTGACCCGCTGTTCGAGCAACAGGGTGATGTTCGGCTCTTTGCGCACCAGGTCCAGCCGGCGTTCGTCCTCGTAAATATCGGCGCTGTTATCCGTGCCGACGTGGGCCCGCTTCTTAGGTTCCAGCTCGGCCACCACGTCGCCAATGCGCCGATACGGCGGCAGGTTGATGCCTCCGTTAAGCCAGACCCGCACCTCGGAGCTGTTGTTGCCCCCCAGTACAGGCCGATCCTGGAGCAGGGCGACCTTGAGTCCGAGACGGGCGGCAGAGAGGGCGGCTGAGGTTCCGGCAATGCCACCGCCAACGACCACCAGGTCATAACGGCCGCCATCCTCCGGGATCTCCGGCAGCCCGAGCGTTTGCCGCCGAAAAGCCGCCAGCGCTTTGGCCTCATTGGGGGGGGTGAAGTTGAGGTCGCTGGAGAGTATAATGGCGTCGCAGCGCCCCTCGAAGCCGGTCAGGTCGTGCAATGCCACCTTAACCTCGCGGCCAAGCTTCACCGTGCCGCCATCCTGCCAGTGCCACTCGGCGCCCTCAGTGCCGAACGTAGCGGCGAGCGGCTTGCCATTGATGAGCAGCTTGAAACGGCCCGGGGCACCCGGGGCTTTCCAGGGCGCCACCCAATCACGGGTGCGGACCCAGACGCGGTATTTGCCGGTGGCAGGGAGTTGCACCGTGGTTTCGGCGTCGCGCACCGGCTCGCCTAGTCCATGTGCGAGAAGGTAGGGCGAGCCCATTTGATCCATGAACTGCTGGTCCACGACCCACCCGCCGAGGCTGGCAAACTGCTCGGTTTCAAGCAGCACCACCGGAGCATTCTGAGCCGGTTTGGCGGCAAAGAGGACCGAAGGCCAGAGCAGTAAGGCGGCAAGCAGCGTGGCCCCCGTAGCGCAGATTTTCAATCTGCTGTATCGCAGAACTGCATTCTGCTGCGCTTCACCAAAAACTGCCGCTTTGGCTGGTCGAATATTCAGCCGATTAGAAAGCGGCGATGCAGCAGACTGCAAATCTGTGCCACCAGTGCCGGGAAACGAGGTCATCATAGTCTTAGTCCTTTTCTCCCCAAATCTTTTGGCGAGAGCATCGTAACGGGCGCGCAGTTCCTTCACCTTCTCCGGGTTCTCGGCGGCGAGGTTATGCTTCTCTGACAAATCCTGTGCCAGGTTGAAGAGTTCGGTCTTAGGTGCCCGGTTCTTGCGGGCGGCCTTCTTGCTTTTGGCCAGCGCGGGGTTTTCGTCGTCCTCCTCGCCGGTGCCATTGGTGCCGTTCAGGACGAGTTTCCAATCGCCGACGCGGATGGCGCCGCCTCGCGGCGTGGTATTGAGGAGGATTTCGTCGTGGGGCGAAGGCTTGCCTTGGGTCAGGACGCCCAGGAGGTCGCGGCCATCCAGCGGGAGATTCTGGTCGAGCGAGGCGCCGGCAAGCCGGAGCAGGGTGGGATACCAATCCACCATGTGCAGCGGCTGTGCGATCGAGCCGCCTGCTTTGATGTGGCCTGGCCACGCGACACAGGCGCAGACGCGAGTGCCGCCTTCATAGACCGTGCCCTTGCCGGCCCGCAGCGGGCCGTTGCTGGTAACGCGGCCGGGATTGGGGCCGCCGTTGTCGCTGGAGAAGAAGACGAGCGTATTGGTGCGAAAACCGCGGGCATCAAGCGCGGCCAGAATGCCGCCGATGGCTTCGTCCATGGCGGCGACCATGCCCGCGTAGGTGCGACGTGGTTCGGGCAGGCCGGTGTAGGGGGCAACATACTTCTCGGGCACCTGGTGTGGCGCGTGCACCGCATTGAAAGGGACGTAGAGGAAGAACGGCTTGTCGGCCGGCTGCTCCCGGAGCAGGCGTTCGGCTTCGCGGGCAACCAGGTGGGTGCTGTAGCCCTCGTCGCGGCAGACCCGGTCGTCGCGGTGCCAGTCGAAACCGCCGTCGCGTTCATGTGTAAAGTAGTCCAGCGCGCCGCTGTAATGGCCATATTGGTGGTCGAAGCCGCGCGAGGTCGGGAGATAGGCGCGCTCATAACAGCCCAGGTGCCATTTTCCTGCGATGGCAGTGGTGTAGCCCGCTGCCTGGAGAACCTGCGGCAGCATCCGTTCATCCAGCGATAGGCCCCGGTTTTCCCAGGGCCGGATCACGCCGACCTGCAGGCCGTAGCGCATGGGGTAACGGCCCGTCATCAGCGAGGCGCGGGTGGGCGAGCAGACCGGCTGGACGTAGAACTGCTCCAGCTTTGCGCCGGCGGTGGCGAGCTTATCAATGTTCGGCGTCTTGATATCCTTGCCTCCCGTGAAGCCGACATCGGCGTAGCCAAGGTCATCGGCGAGAATGATGAGGAAGTTGGGGCGGATCTCCGCGGCGAAGGATGCAACCGATAACAGGGCGGCACCTGTAACAAGGACGATGGGACGAAGCAGCCAGTTCTTCATAGTTCGAGGAGCAGAATATGGAGGCTTTGGGAGAGACGCGAGATGATTTCGGGATAGCCAATAGCCAATCATCAATAGCCAAATTGCCAACTGCAGCGCCCTCTGCCCGCGCGTTGCCTCGGACGACATGACTTCGAGCGCATGGGCTGCGGGTCACCCGTTGCCTCAGATCAAATGACCCCGAAGGCGGGCTAAGACCGTTGGCGTCCGATTGCCAGCTATAGGCCGCCTGCTGGCCGGCCTCCGAGAGTTCGTTGGCTATCGGCTATTGGCTTATTGGCTATTTCCTTCCCCCTCGGGCTCTCCCCGCGCGGCGCGGGCTTCGGCGGAGGCATAGAGCGGGTGGGTGGGCTTGAGACCGCGCAGGAAGTTCAGCCGGAAGCTTCGGGCCTTGTCCGCCGCATCCCGCTGCTGACGCACCGCGCTGGTGAGGTGCCGCTTGCCCTGGACGGGTGAAGCCTCCATGGAACCGGTCCAGGCGGTCAATTGCCGGGCGCAGGATTCCGCCAGCGCCCGGATTTCCCGCAGGTGCCGCAGGAGCGGTCTGAGCTTGGGCCGGTCCTTGACCACCGCCATCATGGAGCGCACCTCGCCGCCGGAGCCGCGCGCAATGGCAAGGAACGCGAGCAGCTCATTGTTCGTCACGCGCTCAAATCCCTCCGCGATGTTGTTGGAAACCGAAAGGGCGGCGCGATCAAGCTGGTTGCGGAACCCGGGTGTAAGCGGAACTCCGGGCTCTTCGAGCAAATCGAGCACGCGATTGTAGAGTCGCGCTGCCTCCTGCCAGACCGGCAGTTCCTCGAACTTGGTGTATTTGGGCATAGGTTGGTTTTCCTTTCTATTGGTTTGTTTGATTGATTATCGCAGCAGGGTCAACACCACCGACCTCACATCCATGACCTGCTTGCCCGGGACGGACAGGGCGCGTAGGGTCAGTGTGCCTCGCCCCGCTTTGAGTTCCATGCTGCCTACCCGCAACGGCTTGAAGTCTTTCACATACGATTCCGACTGCCGCGGTACCCGGTCGTTCTCCGCGCCGCGCAGCGGGGGATCATTAGCCTCGGCCACCTTGCTTTCAAGGCGGCTGTTCAGGAACTTCAACTCGACCGTCGATCCCGTGTCCGCCGCAGGGCAGGTGTAGTAGATGACCGCTTCATACTTGCCGGCCGTGGCCACTTCCACGTCCCAGGTAATGCTGTCCCCTGTGCCGGTCCAGTTGTTGAAGAAGGAGCAGTTGGGCGCGCCGGCGCTGCGCTTAATCTTCCCGTGGGGAACGCCGTCGCGGGCCGGCAGGTGGGTGATGGGGAACTGGCGGTAGCCAACAGTAAAGGGCCGGTTGTCGGTCTCCAACCCTGGCAGGAGGTCCGCCATCCACTGGGCGCGGGCCTTGGACAGGCGCGCGCGCACCTCAGGTTCGGCAGCGGAAATGTCACGGTCCTGGCCGGGGTCGGCTTCCAGGTCGAACAAGCCGTTCCCGTCGTCGAGGCGGTAGCGCTGAGTGCGCAGGCTGACCTTGCCGTTCCAATGGGAGAAGATCATGCGGTCGGGCCAATCGTATTTCGCACGCAGCAGCAGCGGCTTAAGGCTGATGCCATCGAGGGGTTTGGAGCTCGCAATCTGGATGCCGGCGAGGTCGGACAGGGTGGGGAGCAAGTCAATGGCCCCGGCAATCTGCGGAATGCGGGTGCCGGCAGGAATATGGCCCGGCCAACGGACCAGGAACGGGGCGCGCACGCCCCCTTCGTCGGTAGAGCCTTTGCGCCCTTTCATCCCGCCATTCCAGCGCCAACTGTTGGGGCCATTGTCGCTGAAGTAGAGCACGATGGTGCGATCTGCCAGCTTCAAGTCGTTCAGCCGGTCCAGAATGCGGCCTACGTTCCAGTCAATGTTCTCGCACATAGCCAGCGCCGCCCGTGTAAACGCGACTTCCTCCTGCCCCGGATTGCGCGCGCGCATCTTCAGTTCGGCCTTCGCGAACCTGGCGTAGAACCGGTCCGGCACCTGCATAGGCGAGTGCGGCGTGTTGAATGGCACGTAGCAGAAGAACGGGCGCTGCTGGTGCCGGGAGATGAACTCCAGCGCGTGGTCGGTGAGGTCGTCCGTGATAAAGCCTTTGCCCTGCACCAGCTTGCCGTTGTGCTCCAGCGGCGGGCCAAAGTAGCTTCCCCAGTGGCCGGAGCAGAAACCGTAATATTCGTCAAAGCCGCGCGCATTCGGATGGTAGGGATACTGCGTCCCGTTGTGCCATTTGCCAAACGCTCCGGTGGCATAGCCGGCGGCCTTGAAGGTGTCGCCGATGGTCTTCTCATCCAGGTTCAGCCGCTCGCCGCCGGTCGAGACCCCGTGAACGCCGCCGCGCGGATGGTAACGCCCGGTGAGAAACTCGGCGCGGGTGGGGGAGCAGACGGGGCAGACGTAGAACCGTTCCAGCAGCGCGCCGTCCTTGGCCAGCGAATCAATCCTGGGCGTGGAGAGGTTGAAGTTGCCATTGATGCTCAAGTCGCCCCAGCCCTGGTCGTCCGCGAGGATGATGACGACGTTGGGGCGCGTGGCGGGAGCGGCGGGGAGTGGGAGCGACAGCAGGGTCAGCAAGGCACAGAGGGGCAAATCCGAGATTCGAAGGCCGAAATCCGAAAGAAGCCCGAAAGCCGAAAGCCGAAGGTGGAAACAACGAGTCGCCTGTTTGAGGGTCACATTCATGGGGAAGGTCATTCTGACACCGGCGTATTCTTCATCGGCGGGCCGGGGGTGCTGCGGCCTTGGGACTTGTATTTCTCCAGCAGCGCCTTGAGGCGGCGGACCATCTCGGGCTTCTCGCCGTAGAGGTTTTGGCGCTGGGCCAGATCGTCGCGCAGGTTGTAGAGTTCGCCGGGCAGCTCGCTCTTCGCGTAGCCGCGCTCCTGCTTGAACCACTCGGGTTCGCCCGGGCGGTTCTTACCGCCGTTGCCGTCGCCGCTGGCGGAGTCAATCAGCATCCAGTCACCCTGCCGGATGGCGAAGTTCCCGCTTCCGCCGTGAAGCACCGTTGCTTCGCGAATGGGGCGCCTGGGCTTCTTGCCCAGCAGGGCGGGAAGAATGTTGCAACTGTCCTCCCCTGCGCCGGCCGGGACTTTGGTGCCGAGAAGCGCCGCGCACGAGGACAGCATGTCCACATGGCAAATGGTCTCTGCGCTCGCAGTCCCGGCGGGTATATGCCCCGGCCAGCGCGCCAGGAACGGCACGCGGTGACCGCCCTCCCAGGTGTCCCGCTTCACGCCGCGCAAGCCGTCCATGCTCCAGTGACCGTAGCGGCGGATGCGGGCATACGCTCCCGGATCGGTCTCGACACACTCCGGCCCGTTGTCGCTGGTGAATAGGACGAGCGTGTTGGCCGCCAGCCCGGTCCGGGCAAGCGCGGAGAGGACCTCGCCCACCGTGCCGTCCACCTGCGCGACGAAATCGCCGTAATCGCCTGCCTGGCTGCGCCCTTTGAACTCAACGGTGGGGACAACGGGATAGTGCGGCGCTGTGAGCGGAAAGTAGAGGAAGAACGGCCGGTTGGTCCGGGAGGCATCTTCGACATAGCGCACCGCGCGGCGCGTGATCTCGGGCAGGACATTGGTGAGGCTCCAACCGGACAGCATCGGGCCGGGCCGGTTGATCGCACCCTTTTCGAGCGGCGCAGCCACCGAGGGCACGCCCACGGTGCGGTCATTCTCGATGAAGCAATAGGGCGGGTAGTTGGGCAGGTCCACGCCGAAGTAATAATCAAAGCCCCGTGTGGTGGGGCCGCTCGGGATCGGTTTGGCGAAGTCCACATTGCCGAGGCCATCCTTGCTGGAGGGAGGTTGGCCGTCTTTCGTTGGCCAGTTCCAACCCAGGTGCCATTTGCCGATGCACGCGGTGGCATAGCCGCGCTGGCGCAGCAGAGCTGGCAGGGTCAACCGACCCTCCTCAATCAGCGCCTCGCCCCACGGCGGCAGGACGCCGG
>JAPLUA010000228.1:13399-28777 GCA_026397855.1 Verrucomicrobiota bacterium
TTGTAGCAGTGCACGTCCCCGTAGCCGAGGTCGTCGGCGAGGATGAAGACGATGTTGGGCGGCGTCTTGGCGGCAACCGCTTGCCCGGGCAGAAGGATGAAGGACAAAGCCAGCAGCCCGGCGATCAGCCTGAGCGATAGGGAACTCATAATGGGCAGCGCCCGGACTGAGCGCGATTATTGTTCTTTGGGCGGGGCGGACAAGGTGGAGACGAGGCCCTCGATCGTATGCTGCCGTGCTTCCTTGGTAGGCTGCAGGCCCAGGGCAACCAGGGCTTTCGAGGTTTCCGGGCCGATGGTGGCGGTTTTGAGCAGCGGGAACTTCTTCAGGAGCGCCGGCAGATCAAAGCGCGCATGAAAGTGCTGGACGGTCGAGGCGCTGGTGAACGCGATCCAGTCGGCCCCGTTTTGCAGAAGCCCGGCCGCCGCGCCGGTGGGGTCCGCGGATTCAGGGACGGTCTGGTAACAGGGGATGTCATCCACAATGGCCCCCAACGCTTCCAGGGCCTCGGGCAGTTCCCGGTTGGCTACCTCTGCCCGCAGCAGGCAGATCTTCAGGTTCTCGATGGTCTCGAACTTGGCAAAGGCCGCCGCAACCTTCACCCCCAAAGCCTCCTCCGGCATGAGATCAACCTGGAGATGCAGTTCCTTGAGCTTATTGGCGGTGCCGGGGCCCACGGCGGCGATGCGGGCACCGCCCAGGTCGCGCATGTCGTGGAAGTGCCGGAAGAAGTAATCGAAGAAGGTGGTGACGCCGTTTGGGCTCGTGAAGACGAGCCAGTCGTAAGAGTTGAGCTCTATCAGCACGTCCACGATCTCTTGCAGGCGGGTGGGGGGCTGGATCTTGATGGTGGGAATTTCGAGCACCTCGGCCCCGCGCTCCTGTAGCAGACGGGTAAGTTGGCCCGCCTGCTCGCGCGCGCGGGTCACCACGATACGCTGGCCGAAGAGGGGTCGGCGCTCGAACCAGTTCAGCTTGTTCCGAAGCTTCACCACCTCACCGATCACCGCCACGGCCGGCGGGCCGATGTTCGCTTTGGCGGCGACGCCGGCGATCGTGGCCAGCGTGCCTGCGGCGGACGCTTGCCCGCCGGGCTGGCCCCACCGAACCAGCGCCACCGGGGTGTCGGACGGCAGGTCGTGGGCCATCAGCGCATCGGCGACCGTGGCGATGGAATCCGAGTCAAGCAGCAGGACTTTGGTGCCCGGGGTCTTTGCGACCTGGGCCCAATCAATGCCCAGGGCGTCGGACGGCGAGCCAGGTTGGGGTGCGACGAGCGTGAGCTGCGACGCAAAGCCGCGATGGGTGACCGGGATGCCCGCATGGTTGGGCGCGGCCACAATGGGCGAAACGCCAGGCACAACCTCGAAAGGAACACCGGCCTCCGCCAGTTGCTCCGCTTCCAGGCCGCCACCTGCGAACAGATAAGGATCGCCGCCCATCAGCCGCACGACGGTCTTGCCCGCGCGCGCCCGGGCGATCAGCAGTTGGGGCAATTCGGCCGGGGGGACAGCCGGTTCGGCGGCGAGCTTGCCCTCGTGAATGATCTCGGCGGACTGGGGGGCGCGGTGCAGCAATTCCGGGTTGACCCGCGCGTCACAGACCACCACGTCCGCGCGGCCCAGCAGTTCCGCGCCCCGCAGCGTCAGCAGGCCGGCATCACCGGGCCCAGCGCCAACAAGATAGACAATGCCTTTTGGTTTCATCGGAGCACACTGTACGCATTAAGCCCCCGCCCCGCAATGGAACAGCGAGCCGGTGGCTCCCCGACCCGCCCGACCCGGACCCGGATGCGTAAGCGTTCGCAATGCCGGGAAAGGCGTCCTGGTTCTCCCTTACCGCTGTCTTGCTGATGTCTTACTGCTGTCTTACCACTGGGGGGTCTCCCGATGAGTTGTTGAGCTGGCGCCTTGGGAATCCTGAAGGACTGGCTTAAGCTTGCCACGTGAGAACGTTGAACGCCCATTTCGACGGTGAGAATATCGTGTTGGACGAGCCGGCCAGGTTGAAGCCCAACGCCAAAGTTCAAGTCGTCGTGCCTGAGGAAGATGGCACTACGGCAACTGCGCTCATCGAGTCGTGCGCGCGGTTGTCAGAACCCGCGTTCAGAACAGTCTGGGATAATTCCCTCGATGCCGACTACGATAAATCATAACCGCGGTGTGGTCGTCCTGTTGCCCTTCCCCTTCTCCGACCAGTCAGCGGCCAAACTCCGGCCTGCAGTGGTGGCCAACCCGATCTTTCCTTCGGAGGACTTGATCGTCGTCGCGCTCAGTGGCAGCCAGGCGTGCAGATTGGTGGATGCCTCCACCACGAAGCTGCTGAAGCCGAATCTGGTTGCGCCACGAACCGATTGCGGTTAATGAAAGATCATGGTTTTCACGCGCATTACCTGTGACCTGCGGCGAATGAATGGCCAGCCGTGCATCCGCAACCTCCGTCTGACAGTGCGGCGGGTGGTGGAAGCCGTCGCGGCCTATCCCGTCCGCCAAGAACTCAAGCGCGAGTATCCCGAGTTGGAAGATGAGGACATTCGGGAGGCGCTGGCCTACGCCGCGGCAAACCTGGAAGACAAGGTGCTTGAACTGGCGGCGGCTAAATGAAGCTGCTCCTCGACCAGGGCACGCCCCGCTCCAGCGCGGCGCTCTTGCGGTAGGCGGGGTTCGATGCGGTCCACACGGGGGAAATCGGCCTGGCCGAGGCCCCCGACGAGGAGATTCTGCGCCGAGCGTCGCTCGAAGACCGCGTGGTGGTCACCCTGGACGCGGATTTTCACGCCCTTCTGGCGCTCTCACAGGCCAGCAAGCCTTCCGTCGTCCGGATTCGCCTTGAAGGCCTGCGGGCGGAGGAATTCTGCCGCATCGTGCGAAATGTTATCCAGCAGTGCCTGGCAGACCTGGCCCAAGGCGCGGTGCTCTCGGTGCAGGAGAATCGAATCCGCGTTCGCCGCCTGCCAGTTGCCTGATCCAGGCCTTTCGCTTGCGGCCATGGGGGCGTGACCACGCGGTAAAACCGCTGCGGGCTGTTGGTCACCGCGGGATCAGTCACTTGCACAGTGCTGTTCGTGGATTGGCCGAGGCGCAGGCGAGCGGGCCGCTCAATACCGGGTGCGGTAGAAGCGAATTGGGTTGGTGATGGAGCCGGGGTCAACGAATTGGAACAGGCCGACCCCAAAGGTGTTCGTGCTCAGGGGCTGCCAGGTTTGCAGGTTGGTGGAGGCCTCCACCACGAAGCTGCTCGCCGCCGGGCCGCTGAGGCCGAAGCCAAATTGGTTGCTCGTGAACCCGGGCGCGCCGGGGCCGCTGGTGGACATCACCGCCAAAGCCGCCGCTGTGCTGACTCAAAGGGCCTTGGGGAGATCAAGCGGAGAAACGTGGTTCAAGGGCCCTTCGAGTGCCACCCTATGCATCGCTGTTTGGCAATGGGATGGTGGGCGCGCGCAATCAATTGCGCGACTCGATGACGGTGAGGCAGGCGACGTAGTGGGACATCTCGAAGAGGGCGCGGCCGGCATTCTTGCGGGCGTGGATGCGTTTGAGGCGGGTTTTGATGCGGGCGATACAGAGCTTGCGCATCTCATCGGGGGACGCTTCGCCGGGGGCTGCGTTCGCAAAAAGCTCCTGCCAGTGGGCAATCTCCTTGGCAACCTCGGTCCAAAAGAGCGGGGGCAGGTCCGGCAGCTTCGGGCATGATGGCGGCAGGGCTTGCATGGTCTCCGGGTGGGCTAACCTTTCAGCTCGGCGGCAAGATCCTGTCCCAATTCGACTGCTTCCTTCAGGGGCCGTTTGGCCTGGGCGCGCCGGACGGGGCCGTGGGTGTAGGAGAGGGCGCGCATTTCGAGGTGGGTGCCCACTACTTCAGCGAGGGCGGCGACCGGACTTTGGCAGCCGCCGCCCATGGCCGCAAGGAAGGCGCGCTCGGCGGTGACACATTGCCGGGTATTGAAATGGTTGAGGCGCTCGCAGATCGCCGCGATGCGCTCGTCTTCAGCCCGGACCTCGATGCCGACAGCGCCCTGGCCGACGCAGGGCAGCATGACGTCCGTGTCCAGGATTGTGGCGAGCAGGCCGTCCGGGACGGCGTCGCCTTCCAGCCGGCCCTCGGGCGTGACGCTGAAGTTGAGCCGCTTCATGCCCGCCATCGCGAGGATGGTCGCATCCAGTTCGGGCTGCTCGGCCAGCTTCTGCATGCGGGTGACCACGTTGCCGCGGATGTCCGGGACCTTGAGCGTGGGATTGAGGGTGAGAAGTTGGGCTTTGCGACGGGTGCTGCTGGTGGCCACGACAGCGCCGGCGGGCAGGTCTTTGACGGCCAGCTTGGGCCGGAACCCGCGCCGCTCGGATTGGCCGGGCGACCAATCGGCGGCATCCTTCTCCGCCTCGGCGGCACGAAGAAAATCCGCATCCCGATAGATCAGGACATCGCGCACATCCGCGCGCTGGCCGACGGCGCCGAGCGTGAGGCCGGCGGGCAAGTCTGTCGGCAGGTCTTTCAGGCTGTGGACGGCCAGATCGGCGCGGTGCTTGAGGAGCGCGACCTCGAGTTCCTTGGTGAAAAGGCCCTTCGGGAGGCTGCCGCCCACCTGGGCCAGGGAGGCGGTCTGGAGCTTGTCCCCGGTGGTCTTCATGATCTTCAGCTCGAAGGTCAGCCGGGGGAAGGCGGCGCGGCACTGGGCAAAAACCGCATTGGCCTGGGCAAGCGCCAGGGCGCTGCCGCGGGTGGCGATGATGATGGGTTGCGAGGAGTGCATGGGAGGCGGGGGAGTGAAACGTGATGCGTGATGCGTGATGCGTGGGTTGGGCGGTGCGGTTTAGGGGGTGGTTGGCGGCATCCGGGAGTAATGGGAGATGTCGTTTATATTGGGAAACAGGGTGTCTTCGCGGGCTGCCTCGTGAAAGTGGCTTGGTATGGCAAGGTCATCAGATGCTCGCAAATCATAGGGACGCATCACGCATCACGCATCACGTTTCACTCATGCCCATAAGCCGGCCGCACGATCCCGCCCGGTTCCCGCGGGCCGGGCGGGCTCAGGAGGGCCTGCGCTTTTTCGCGGATGATCCGTTCGCAGCGCGCGACCTCTTCCTGGCGCTGCTTAAGGTAGTCGGCGGCGATGGCCTGGAGGTCGTCCATGTTGTAGAGATAGACATTCTCGAGGAAGTTCACCTCGGGCTCGATGTCGCGGGGGACGGCGATATCTATCAGGAGCAGGGGCCGGTTGCGGCGCAGCTTCATCAGCGGCTCCAGTTTGGCGCGGTCGAGGATGTAATGCGGCGCGGAGGTGCTGCTGATGGCGATGTCAATGTTCGCGAACTCGGCCGCCCAATTCTCGAACGGCACGGCGCGGCCCCCCAGGTCGGCCGCCAGCGCCACGGCCTTATCGTGCGAGCGATTGGTGACGAGAATGCTGCGGGCGCCTCGCGAGAGGAGCGCGCGCGCGGTCTTCTCGCTGGTATCGCCGGCGCCGATGACCAGCACGTCTCGCTCGCTGAGCTGGCTGAAGATCTTCTCCGCAAGCTCCACGGCCACCGAGCCGACGGACACGCTGCCGCGCTGGATATTGGTCTCGGTGCGGATGTGCTTGGCGACGTTGAACGCCCGCTGAAAGGCCTTGTTGAGCCGTCCGCCGGTATGGCCGCTCTTCAGAGCCAGGTCGTAGGCCTTCTTGAGCTGCCCGAGGATTTCGGTCTCGCCCAGCACCATCGAGTCCAGGCCGCTGGCCACCTTGAAGAGGTGCTCGACGCTGTGCGGCTCGCTCAACTGGTAAAGCTCGTCGGCGAGCGGGTCGTTGTAATTGTGGCAGGTGACCAGGAACTGCTGGAGGGCGGCGAATGCGCCGGACGCGTCCAGCGGGGTGACGGCGTAGATCTCGACCCGGTTGCAGGTGGAAAGGATCACCGCCTCCTCCGCCACGCCCGAATCACGCAGCGACTGGAGCGCGTCTGGAATGCGCGCTTCGGCAAACGCGAACCGCTCGCGCACCACGACCGAGGAAGATCGGTGGCTTAGGCCAATGACGACGAGGGGCATGAGGGGGGAAATCCGAAGGCCGAAATCCGAAATCCGAAGGAAGGCCGAAATCCGAAATCCGATTCACAGGGAAGCCCCGGCCGACTGGTGGGTGAAGACTCCCCGGCCCTTGGAGGCCGGGCTTCGGGTTTCGGGGCTTCGCTCATTCGGATTTCCTTCGGGTTTCGGGTTTTGGTTTTCGGGTTTAGGACCTGAGTCAGGGATTGTGCAGCGGAGAGAGCACATTCGTGCTCCAGAATGTGAGCAGGACGAAGACGAAGCTGCCGATTGCGCCGAAGGCAAACCGCCGGCCGCCCTGCGCGAACTTCCAGCGCATCACCACCAGTCCCAGGTAGATCAGCCAAACCAGGCCGGACCACACGATCTTCGGGTCGCCCCGGTAGATCTGGGGATTGTTGATGTGGGTCAGATCCACGAACCCCGTGCCGAGCCCGATGGTGAGGAGGATGAAGCCTGCCAGGAGCAACCGGCCGGCGGTGGCATCGAGGCGCTGGATGGGGGGCAGGAGGGAGAAGATGGCCTTGAGCTTGTGGAACTTCAGGTTGCGCTCCTGCATGAGATACATCACCGCCGCCACCGAGCTCAGCCCGAAGGCGCCGTAGGATAGCGACATAATCGCCGCATGGAGGCTGGTCCAGGCAACCGGGAGTTCCGGCCGGGCACTACGGGTCGCATCCAGGCTGGGCATCAAGGCAAAGACGCCCAGGGCAAACAGCACCGGGGACGCAAATGCCCCGAGAAACCGCAATCGGGACCAAAGGCCCACCAGGAGATAGATCCCCACGATGGTCCACAGGGTAAAGATGGTGGCCTCGTAGAGGTTGGTCACCGGGCAATGGCTCAGGGAAAACCCGCGCAGGACCATTGCCGCGGTGTGCAGGCCGAACGCCAGAAACAGCAGCAGGTAGGTCACATGGTCGTCCCGGCGGAACCCTTTCCGCCACAGGAACACCGAGTAAACCATGCTCAAGCCGTAAACAACTACGGCTAGCAGAAAGAAATGTCGATCAGTGAACCAGGTCACCCCGCAAGGTTAATCTCCATCAAGGCAGGCGCAAGCGGCAAGTGGGGTTTAACAGGAGAAAGCCAGCCTCGGTGGCCATGGCACGCAAACCCCAACGAGACCACCGCAAGCCCCATCGGAGCTCCGATGCCTGTGTTACGTCACACCGGATAACGGGCATCAGGGCGATTTGTTACATCCCGGGGGTCCCCACATACCAGCCTGCCCCTCAAGACGCCGTATAGGCTGCCTGGGGCGGTTCTGGGCGGCCGTCCCAGGGCTGTCACTGTTGATCTGGATCTCATTTGTTCCGGCATAGGGGCCAAACCTCCATCCCTGATCCAGCCCTGCGCGTCGGGCGCAAAAAACTCGCGTCTCTCTTCAAAACCTACAGAATGCCCGCATGACAGCGAAAAGATTCTACGACTGGCAGACTGTCGGCGGCACCGATGACGTCATGCGGTTGGTTGATTGCCTGGAGCGGGCGGACATTCCGTGGTGTGCTATCGGAGGAGTCGCGGTCAATCATTGGGCAGTCGAGCCGATGGTTACCCAGGATGTTGATTTTGTGGTCGCGGCGGATGCGGTGGACCGGGCTGTGGCTGTTCTCACTGAAGCCGGTTTCCGCCCCGAACGATTCGAGTGGTCAATCAACTTCAAGGGGCATTCGCGAGTCAGTCTGCAACTGAGCACTGAAGATTACTATCGCGACTTTCCGGCCAGGGCTGTTCCTGCCGATGTGCATGGCATTCTGCTCCGAGTCGCCGCGCTTGAGGATACGCTCAAGGGCAAGATCAAGGCCTGGAGCGATTCAGCGCGACGACAGAGCAAACGAATCAAGGATCTTGGCGATATAGCCCGGTTGATTGAGAGGCATCCGCAGTTATGGGAGTTGCTTCCCGATGACCTCAAACAGCAAATCGAACGTCCAAGTACTGATCGGAGCGCGGGATAGGCACCGACTCTCCCCTCATCCCGTCCCTTTCTCCTTGTGAAGGGGCGAGGGAGTTCGCCTGCCCCCAGCGCGCTTAAGGAGCGTGGAAATGGCTTGGTTTTGGCTGCGCACGCATGGTTCCAGCATCTTTCCGCAATGTGCGCACCTCTGGATCGAAAACTGGTTGGACGTCCTCACGCTCGCTCGTGCCGCTACTCGCTAATTCGGACTTGATGCAGCTACGTTTCGGGGATGCGTTGAACGGTTTGGCAGTTGAACGGTTTGGCCTTGCGGCAGAACAATTGGTGCTGCACGTTAAGAGCGTGGCAGTGACATTACCAATCCAACGTATGTCTCGCGAGGACAAGCTGCGGGCGATGGAAGCTCTTTGGGAAGATCTGAGCCGAGACGATGTCGAAATCAATTCCCCAGCCTGGCACGCGGAAGCCCTGCGCGAGACGGAGCGGCTGATCAGAGAAGGTAAGGCCAAGTTTTCCGACTGGCAAACCGCGAAGCGCAGGGTTCGGCAAAAGGCCCTCCGCATGAAATGAAGCTGCGGATTCTCGACCTGGCAGAGGCTGATCTGCTTTCGGGATTCAAATTCTACGAACGGCAGTCGGCAGGAGTGGGGTGGTACTTCCTGGACAGCCTCTTTGCCGAGATTGAGTCCTTGAATCTGTATGCGGGCATCCACCGGAAGTATCTCGGTTATTCTCGAATGCTATCCCGGCGTTTCCCCTACGCGGTTTATTACCGCATTGCAGGGGATGAAATTCAGGTGTGCCGAATTCTGGATTGCAGGCGTGATCCGCGATGGATTCGGAGTCAACTCAGGAGCGGCTGATCCTCCAGCCGGGTCTGTCGTGGTTTTTCGGCGTCAATCCGTGAGGGTGCATGCACAAAGCGTCGAAACGCCTTTGAAGCCGCTGCGCTCATACGCTCTACGCTCCACGCCCCCAGGGCCCTTACGCAACATCCAGCTTGTGAATGGCCTGGCGGAGGTGGCGCTCGATGGCGTGCTGGCGTTCGGGGGCCAGGATCTTGGCGCCCGTCAGTTCCCGGACGTAGAAGCTGTCTATGGCGGCACCGCGCTCGGTGCTGACCTTGGCGGCGGAGATGTCCACGGCAAGCTCGGTGAGGGTCTGGGAAATGGTGTAGAGCAGGCCTATGCGATCTGCGGTTTCGATCTCGACCAGGGTGCAGATCTCGGAGGCGTCGTTATCGAGGTAGATGCGGGTGGGGATTGTCTCGCCGGTGTAGGCCTGGTAGAGCGGTCGGGTAATCTTCTGCCGGGTGATCAGTGACGGGAAGTCCACCTCCTCGCCGGTCAGGCCCTTCTGCAGGACGCTTTCAAAGCGGTCCCGCTGCTCGGAGTTGGCCAGGTTGCCGGTGATGGCGTCGGCGACGAAGAACGTGTCGAGGACGATGTCATCGGCGCGGGTGAAGATCCGGGCGCTGAGAATGGTCAGGCCGGCAGCGCTGAGGGAGCCGGCGATCTTGCGGAAGAGGCCGGCGCGGTCCCAGGTGCAGACCTTCACGACGTTATAGGCGCGGTCGGGCTCGTTGTGCCAGTAGATGACGGGGGTCAGCGGATCATCCTGCGCGGACAGTTGCAGGCGCATGAACCGGTGCGCCAGCATGAGGTCGGCCAGGATTTCCCTGGCGGGATGGATTTGGAAGTAACGCGGCGGCAGGTTGGCAAAGTGGGCCTCCAATTCCTCCTCGCTCAGCGGCTCTTCCGCGAGGCTGCGGACCTCCTGGCGCAGCAGCTCGCGCTGCTGCTCCTCGGCGCGGACGAATTCCGTGGTGCCGGTCATTAGCTGCATGGTCTTGTGGTGCAGCGAACCCAGGAGGAGATCCTTGAATCCGTTCCAGAGCTTGTCGCTGGTGGCCTGGGCATCCACAAAGGTGTGCAGCGTCAGGAGGGCGAGCGTTTCGGGGTTCTGGACTTGCGTGGCGAACTGCCGGATCACCGCCGGGTCGTCCAGGTCGCGCCGCTGGGAGACGGTGGCCATGAGCACGTGGTGCTCGATGACCAGCAGGAGCATCTGGGTGGCGGCGGCATCCAGGTGCAGGCGTTTGGCCGCGCGCGCCGCCAGGTCGCAGCTCAATTCCGCGTGGTTCCCGTGGCCGTCCGCTTTGCCGACATCGTGCAGCAGGAGCGCCAGGTAGAGGATGAAGGGCCGCGCCAGCTTCTGGAACAGGGGGGTGTAGGTGCTGTAAGGGGGAGTTGTCGCCTCCCAGACGCGGTCCAACTGTTCGAGGCACATGAGGGTGTGCTCGTCCGCCGTGTATTGGTGGTAGAACTCATGCTGCACCAGGCAGGTGAGCTTGCCGAACTCGGGCAGGTATTTTCCCAGCAGATCCACCTCGTGCATGGCCCGCAGGATGGGGGCCACGTTGCCGCGCTGGTCGAGGATGGCCAGGAAGGTCTCGCGCACATGCTCGTCCGACAGGAAAGCGCGGTTCACCAGGATGAGCTGGTTACGGATCAGCTGCGCGAGGTCCGGGTGGAGGCGCAGGCCCCGCTGCTGGGCGTAGAGGAAGACCCGCATGAGGCGGCGCGGTTGGTCGCGGAAGACGCGGTTGCTGGTGGCGTGGATTTCGCCGTCGAGGAATTTGAAGCCGTCAATGGGCTCGTTGACGGGCTTGCGTCCGCCGGGAAGCAGATCGGAGAGCCTCCCCGGCAGGGTGAACCCGGCCAGCCGGCGCGGCTGCGGCAGCAGGGCCAGCCGCTGCTCGAGGGTGCGCGTGATCAGGTAGATATTGCGCGAGTGGCGGTAAACGTCGCGCATGAACCTCTCGATGCGTTTGCTGGGAGACCGTTCGTGGCAGCCGAGATTGTGCGCAACGGCCGGCTGCACGTTCTTGCCCAGCACATCAAAGGCGCGGTTGGTGTGGTAATGGATTTCCGTGCGGACGCGCAGGAGAAAGTCGTAGGCCGCCTCGAGCTGCTTGCGCTCGCTTTCGCCGATCAGGTCATGGGCCTGGAGGTCTTTCAGGGAACGGGTGCGGTATTTGAAGAACGCCATCCAGAGCAGGTTCTGGAAATCGCGCAGGCCGCCGCAGCCGTTCTTGAGGTTGGGCTCCTGCATGCAGGCCGAGTTGCCGAACTTGGCGCGCCGCTCCGCCTGGTCCTTGATGCGCATGGCCACGCATTCGGCCACGTGGCCTTCGACGCATTTGGCCACCAGGGTCTTCTGAAACTTCTGGAACAGCGCCTCGTCCCCCGCGACCAGCCGCGCCTCGATGAGCGAGGTCTTGGATTGCATGTCGCTGTTGGCCACCTTGACGCAGTCCTCGATGCTGCGGACGCAGTGGCCGATCTTGAGCTTGATATCCCACAGGGGATAGAGCAGGCCGTCAATGATGCGGGAAAGATGCGGCAGGGGCCGGGAGTTGGCGACCTGGCGGCTGTGCAGGAACATGAAATCAATGTCGCTGTGCGGGTTCAGCTCCGCCCGCCCATAACCGCCGATGGCCACCAGCGCCAGCGGCGGGAACTCCTTCTGCGCCTGGGGCGAAAGACCGTCCCGCGCGTTCTGCCACAACGACCGCAGGAGCAAGTCGAGCACGGCAGCCCGGGCGTGGCAGATTTCGAGCCCGTCCGCGCCGGCGCGATGCAGCAGCTTGAGCCGGTGCGTCTCCACCTTCAGGAACCCCTTGTAGCGGGTCAGTTCCTCGCTGGCTTGCCGCCCGGGGGGCAGCTTCAACCGCACGGCGGCGCTGGCTTCGATTTTCTTCAGCAATTCCTGCATCGGCGGCTTACTGTGGTTTGAAAACAGGCTGAAAGCAAGCACCCCCGATTGCGTCAAACCTTGTGGCCTGTCCGGTGTTTGCTACCGTGCTGGCGTTATATGTCCGCCGAACTCGATCCCGATGCCGCCCTGATGCTGCGCGTCAAGCAGGGCGATACGGGCGCTTTTGCCGAGCTGGTGGACAAATACAAGCAGCCGGTCATGAACGTGGCCTGCCGCATGCTCCGGGACGCCACGGAAGCCGAGGACCTCGCGCAGAATGTCTTCGTGCAGGTCTACAAGTCGGCGTCGCGCTACCAGGTGGGCGCCAAGTTCTCGACCTGGCTGTTTACCATCGCGCGCAACCTCTGCCTGAACGAAATCCGCCGCCGGTCCCGGCATCCCGCCAGCTCGCTGGACGCCCCCCACCCCGACCATGAAGACCAGCCGCTCCAACAGTTTGAGGACCTCAAGACCTCGTCCCCGCCGGACAGCCTCCTGCACGGCGAGCTGGACGCAAAGATCGGGGAGGCGCTGGCCGGGCTGCCGGAAAACCAGCGCATGGCCATCCTGCTCTGTCGCCAGGACGAACTCAGCTACGAGGAGATCGCCAAGGTGATGGGCTGCTCGGTCTCGGCCACCAAATCGCTGATCCACCGGGGGCGGGAAACGCTGAAGCAGAAGCTCAAGCCCTACCTGCGGACCGGGGCCTGGCACGAACCCACTTGAACGCAACTTTGTTAACCCTGCGGTTTTAATATACCCAACGACGTTTATGGCGAACGACCCGTTATACGATCAAATGCGCGAGCTGAGCTGGCGGCGGAAACTCACCCCCGGCGAGGCGGCGGAGCTGCGCGCCTGGCTGGCGACGCATCCCGGGGCGCAGGCGGATTGGGAAGCCGAGGCCGGGCTGAGCGAAGCCCTGGGCCGGCTGCCCGACGCCCCCGTCCCCAGCAACTTCACCGCGCGCGTGCTGCAAAGCGTCGAGCGGGATCGCGCGGCCGGGTTGCGCCGGCGGCGCGAGAGATGGGAGGCCTGGTTGCACTGGCGCTGGCTGCCCAGGGCCGCCGTGGCGGCTGTGGTGCTGGGCGCCGGGTTGATCTCCTACCAGCAGGTCGCCAGCGCCACCCGGCGCGCGGAATACGGGCGGAGCGTGGCCGCAGTCTCGGGCTTATCCTCCCTGCCCGGCCCGGAGGTGCTCAAGGATTTTGACGCCATTCGCGTTTCCAGGCCAACCCCCCAGGCGGACGAGGAATTGCTCGCCGCCCTGCAATGAACCGGGCTGGCCGCACAAGTCTCTGGCTGGCGGCGTTCGTCGTCGCCGGCCCGCTGCTTTGCGCCCTGCGCGCCGCGGAGGCTCCCGTCAACCCCCCCGCCCCGGGCGCGGCCGCGAGCATGCGCATACCCACCTCGATCCAGCCTCCGACCCTGCTCCCGCCCATCCCGCCCTCCAGGTCGCCCGTCATGTTCTTCCGCGAGCTGCTCGCGATGAACACCCCGGAACGAAGGCAGGCGCTGACGAACCGCTCGCCGGAGAACCAGAAGGTCATCCTGGAGAAAGTGCGCGAATACGCCGCGATGAACCCGGACCGGCGCGAAGAACGCCTGCAGGTCACCGAGATGCGCTGGTACCTGCTGCCGCTGATGACGGCCCCGCCCGCCAATCGCCCCGCGCAATTGGCCTCAATTCCGCCCCGCAGCCGCCAGTTCGTGGAAGATCGCCTCCGGGAATGGGACAAGCTGCCGGCCGAGTTGCAGAAGGACCTGCTGGCCAACGAAGCCACCCTCCGTTACTTCACCGAGATCGAGGGCCTCAGCGACGAGCAGCGGAGAAAGATCCTCGAGGGCATGTCGCCCGCCCGCCGCAAAAAGCTGGAGGAAGGGATCGAACAGTGGAGCCGGATGCCGGAACGCCAGCGCGCGAAGATCATCAGCCGCTTCAACCAGTTCTTTGACCTCACCGCCGAGGACAAGGAGAAGGCGCTGCGCACCCTCTCCACCCAGGAACGGCGGCAGATCGAGAGAACCCTGAAAGCCTTTGGGAGCCTGCCCCCGGACCAGCGTGCCAAGTGCGCCCGGGCCATTGATAAATACACGAGCCTTAGCCTGGAAGAACGGCAGCAGTTCCTCAAGAATGCCGAGCGCTGGAAGCTGCTCACCCCCAGCCAAAGGCAGTCCTGGCGCGACCTGGTGAACAAACTGCCACCCCCCATGCCGCCGGATTTTCCGCCCATGCCGCCGTCTCATCCCCGTCTCCCCCAGGCCCCGGCCGTCGTCACCAACGGCAATTGAATTTTCCGGTCGGAACGGAGTTAGCGCCGACTCACGTCGGCGGCTACGAGGTTATGGGCCGCTCGACTCGGGACAGGTCCGCTTGGGGGTTGACTGCGTTACGGGAGCGGAATGTCCGCTCGCGGAGCTCAGTCAACCCCCAGGCAGCCTATACGGCGTCTTGAGGAAGCGGGCTGGCAGATCGAGCTCCCAGGAATGTAATAAATCGCCCCAAGGCCCGTCCCAGCGCCCCCAGTGGCGCGCCTCCCCGGCACCCCAAGCGTGATTCAACGGTAGTACTACGGTAGCGCACCCGTGTTGCTACGGTTAGCACTACCGTTGAATCACGCTTGCGCCACCCTTCCAATGCCTCTGCCTTTGGCTCTGTAACGTAACAAAGCGACAGCCGGGGGCTGGAGGGATGAACTGCGGAAGACGCGTGAACAGGGTTATGCGGACTGAATCGGGGGATGGGGAGAAGGCCTGGAATGCCCCGCAAACGCGCCTGGAGCCCGCTACAGGGCCATGACGGGGCCGGGTGGTATGTGGGGCCCCCTGGAATGTAACAAATCGCTTTAATGCCCGTTATCCCGTGTGACGCAACAAAAGCACTGGAGATCCGATGGGGCTTGCGGTGGTCTTGTCAGGGTTTGCGTGCTATCAACAGGTCGGTCCCACGGGATTGGACAAAGATGTCCGCGCTCCGGAAAAATGGGAGATGCGCACCGCCTGCACTCGGCGCTTCGCGGGTGATTGACATACCTTGCCAAGGAACTAGATTGACCACCTGCTACGTGCTATAAAGCGACCATGCAAAATACGCCAGTCAAACTGCTCGATGTCGTTGCGCTGCTGGAAGACAAACCTGCCGAAGGTCTGGTCGCCGGACAGGTCGGCACAGTGGTCGAGGTGTTCGCGCCGGGCGTGTTCGAGGTGGAGTTTCTCGACGCGAGCGGACGGAGGCTGGTTTTGGTGGAGTTGAAGCGCGCGGAGTTGCTCGCACTCAAACACGAAGCCGCAGCGCGGCGGAGCCGCAACCAAAGCGACACCCACTTTTCAACGCAGAGACGCGAAGAGCGCAGAGAAACGCAGAGAAGAAGGACCCTCTGCGAACCTCTGCGCCCTCTGCGTTAAATCTTCGCAGCCTGCGATCAAATCGGGGCATAGCAGTGCAGTGGCCGCCTGAGTTCGCTGATAGCCTGCATCATCCATGAGAATCGTTAGCGGGCTTTGCGGGATCACGGTTTCAAGGAGCCAGCTCGAATCATCCGAGGATACCAGCCCGAGGGATCGAATAATCGCATTGGCAGGCACGGAAACGCCGGTCAACTGCCAGCCGTTTGGGATGCGTGCCCCTGCTCCCAGGCTGATCCAATCGGTCCCGTTGGTCGAGTAATCAAAGC
>JAPLUA010000016.1 GCA_026397855.1 Verrucomicrobiota bacterium
ACATCGAGGCCGCCCTCGGTCGTTACCTCCTGCCGCCGCTCGGGGACCAGGCAGATGATGTCCGGCTTGAGCTTGAGGGCGATGGCGACGATCTCCGGCGCGTTGGCCATTTCCAGGTTGAGGCGCGTCTTGATCATCTCGCGCAGCTTCCAGATGTCGCGGTCCTGCATGTGCCGCCGGTCCTCGCGCAGATGGGCTGTGATCCCGTGGGCTCCCGCGACTTCGCAAACCAGCGCGGCGGCGACCGGGTCCGGCTCGCCCGCGCCGCGACCGCGGTAGCGGGCCTCACGAAGGGTGGCTACATGATCAATATTTACGCCCAGCTTTAGCATGTGCCCATAATATGGTTCAGCATACGGGCGATTCGCAACCCGATTCCCTCGGCTTGCGATGATTCCGAGGTCGGGCTCCGCGCAAAGAAATCATTGCCCGGGCGCTGGCTTTACCGACAGAATGCGCGAATCTAACAACATGAGCACCGCCGCCTTAACACGCCCCGGGACGCCGTCAACCACGGCAGCCCCAGCCGTGGATTTCTCGCGCCCGGCAGTCCGGCCCAAGGCCGGCGCGTTCAAGCTCATCGGGGAGGTTCTCCGCCATGGCGGGCCGGGCTACCTCCAGTTTGCGATCACCAACATTTGCAACGCCAAGTGCGACTTCTGCGGATTTGCCGTGGACCGGTTCGATCCCAAGCAGCGCCGCACGGTCACGCTGCAGGAGGCGCGCGACGTCATTGATATTTGCGTGAGGAACCACATCGGCTACCTGCTGTTCGTCGGCGGCGAGCCGCTGGTCCACAAAGACCTGCGGGCGATGACCCGCTACGCAGCGGAGCGCGGCATTCATCCGATGGTCTGCACCAACGGGTCGCTCTGGACCGACCAGAACATGCGGGATCTGGCCTCCGACGGCCTGTCGAGCGTCATCATGTCCATTGACGCGCACGATGTGGCCAGGCACGAGAATAACCGCGGGCTGCCCGAGGTGTGCCGGAAGATCAAGCACGCCAACGAGGTGTTCCAGGGGCTGGGCGTCCAGACGACCGCAAGCGTCACGGCCAGCAAGCTGATTGACGATTACGACAAGCTGCCGGGTTTCCTCACGGAACTGGGGTTTAAGAGCTGCACCTTCAGCTACCCGCTCAGCAGCCTGGCGTCGAGCTACCTGAGCTTCACCTGCGCAAGGAGCCGGAGAAGTTCGGCTGCCTGGGCGGGCACAAATACTTCTACCTGGACTGGCATCTCAACCTCTACCGCTGCCACTTCTGGGAGACGCCGATGTGCAACATCTACGACTTTGACCAGTCGAAGCTGATCCGGGACGGCTGCACCCGGTGCATGATTGATTGCTACCGGGATCCCAGCGTGCTCCAGTTCGTGGCCATCAGCGCCAGCGACGCCTGGAACAACCTCAAGCGGGGACGGCTCCTGGCCGCGGCGCGGAACATCTTCGACGCCCGGAACCTGACCTCGATCAAGGCCGTCTGGGATGATCGCAAGTGGATCGGGGGCGTTTAGCCCGCACTGAATGAACGTTTCGCCTCCATGCCGGCGAGCCTTCACCCTGGTCGAGTTGCTGGTGGTGATTGCCATCATCGCTGTTCTCGCCGCACTGCTGCTCCCGGCGCTGGCATCGGCGCGTGACCAGGGCCGGAAGGCCGCCTGCCTGTCCAACCTGCGGCAGATCGGCATCGGCCTGATCAACTACGCCACCGACAACGATGGCAAGATCCCGTTCGGCCCCAAGGCGCCGCCGTTCACCAATCCCGCCGACTTCTATCCCTCCACAGGTGCGCCCACGAGCCTGATCTCCCTCCAGAGCGGGGCACCGGTGGGTCTGGGCCTGATGCTGGCGCAACAACTGGCCGGCCAGCCCAAAGTCCTGTTCTGCCCCGGCAGCGATCAGCCGATGGATGCCAGCGCAGAGCTGGCCAGGGTCGGCACGAGCCAGGCTCAAAGCAGCTACTACTACCGCCATGCGGGCAACACGCGGTTGTATGATAGTCCCGGCAGCCAACCCATGCCGGACAACATCCAGCTCGACCGCCTGGGCAACAACCGCAACGGTGTCCCTATCCGCGCGCTGGCCCTGGACACCCTCTTCCTCTGCCCCCCGGACCTGGCACCGTTCAACGTCAAGCCGCGCACCCACCACCGCCAGCGGTTTGCCGACATCCTGTTCTCGGACGGCCACGTGGTCTCCCGGCCCAACGCGGATGGCGGTCTCACCGTGGACCTCCAGAACTACGCGGAGATCCGCAGCGCGTTCGACAAGATATTGAAAGTCCTGGAGCAGGCTGATACACAGTTCTGACATGCAGAATCAATCTCTCGGCATTACGCGCGCGAAAGCGGCACTGGTGGTTGTGGATATCCAGGAACGGCTGCTCCCGGCCATTTCGGATAAGGAGCGGGTCGTCGGGAACGCGTTGCGCCTGGTTAAAGGTGCGGCCATTCTCGGGGTGCCTGTGCTGGTAACCGAGCAGTATCGCAAGGGGCTAGGCGCCACGGTGGCCGAAGTGGCCTCGGCCATTCCCGGATTCGCGCCGATGGAAAAGCTCACCTTCAGCGCGTGCCGCACCCCGGGCTTCACCGACGCCCTCCGGGCGCGACACGGCGCGGATGTCATCCTCTGCGGGATCGAAGCCCACGTCTGCGTGCTGCAGACCTGCCTGGACCTGCTGGCCGAAGGCTTCCGGGTGTTCGTGGCAGCCGACGCTGTGTCATCGCGGACGCCGGAGAACTATGGCATGGCCCTGGACCGGATGCGCGCAGCGGGAGGGGTGATTGTCTCCAGCGAAATGGTGCTCTTCGAGCTGCTCGAAAAAGCCGGGACGGACGAGTTCAAGCAGGTTCTCGCCCTGGTCAAATAGCGCGGCTCAGTCGAGGCGTTTCACGCGGGGATTCTTGTAGCGCACGACGCTCTTGGGATCGTGGCCCTGGAACGCGAAGGTCCCTTCGCCCAGCTTGTGCTCGAAATCCTTGCCGGCCACGGTTCCCGGCGGCTCGATGTATTGCAGCACCTTCTTGCCATCCACCAGCACGGTAACGCTGTTGCCCTGGACGATGATTTCCTGGGTCCACCACTTGCCATCCTGCGCCGCCGAGGGCGCAAGATTCACCAGGCCATAGAGGCTGCCGGTCTTGATCCAGTCGCTCTGCGTGTTGTTGACCTGGCATTCGTAGCCCCCTTTGGGCCATCCTTGAGACTGGTAGCGCGTGTGAAAGTATATCCCTCCATTCGAGTGCTCGTCGGTCATGACGTCCACCTTCAGGTGGAAGTTCTTAAACGGCTTGTCATCCCCCACGTAAAACAGGTGACTGCGGTTGCCCTGCGCCACAAATGCCCCTTCCTTCAAGGTCCAGGTATCCTTGTTTTCCTCGGCGATTTTCCAGCCGTTAAAGGTCTTACCGTCGGAAAGGGCTGTGAAGCCGGGTTCGACCTCGGCGCTCGCCGGCAGCACAGCGGCGGCGAGAATGGATGTGGCTATCAGAGAGAAGAAAAGAGTTCGTTTCATGGGAGTAGACATTAAACGGGCGCCTTCGGAGCGCAAGAGAAAACAGGCACCCGCTAATCCCGTGCCCCAGGCACAAGTCAGAGGGCGCGCCTTAGAATCTCCGCCAGCTCCCCGGCCGTCAGGACAATCGGGTTGGCCTTCATGCTGCTGGCATTGGCGGCTTTGTGAACCAGATCAGCCACATGCTCCTCCCTGAGGCCGTAGCAGCCAAGACCCGGGATCTGCAAATCGCCTGCCAGTTCCCGAACCCATTCCACCCCGGCCTCAGCCGTCGCCCCAGGCCTGCCTGTGACCACTCGCGCCACTTCCTCGTATCGGGACAACGCCTCGCTCCGGGGTTGGCGTTCGCGCAGGGCGCGCAGGTTGATCTCCATCACCGGCGGCAGCGCGCATACTGCCCCGTGGGGCGCCGGGAACATGCCGCCAATCGGTCCGGCAAAACCATGCGCCGCTCCCAGCCCGGCGTTCGCCAGCGCCAGCCCGCCAAACAGGCTGACCACAGCCATGTCCTCCCGGGCGGCGGCGTTGCGGCCATCCTGGACGGCTGCCCGCAGCGAGCGCGCAGCCCGGCGCATGCCCTCCACGCACACCGCGTCGGTCATCGGATTGGGACGGGAGCAGACGTAGGGCTCGATCACCTGCGTCAGCGCGTCCAGGCCGGTGCTGGCCGTCACAGCGGGCGGCAAATCATAGGTCAGCTCGGGATCCACAAGGGCGATCCGGGGCAGCATCAGCGGGCTGCGCAGGCTCACCTTGACGCCGTGCTCCGGCGAAGCCAGCACGGCGTTGCGCGTGACCTCGGAGCCCGTTCCTGCGGTGGTTGGAATCGCAACGAATGGCGCGGACGCCCTGGTTAGCGCCTTGCCGCGGCCGATCACCTCCAGGTAATCCAGCAGCTCGCCGTCATTGGTGAGCATCGCGGCGATTGCCTTGCCGGCATCCAGCGCGCTGCCGCCGCCGAAGCCGATTACAAGGTCGCATTGAACCTCGCGGGCCAGGGCGATTCCCCGCCGCGCGGTTTCAATGTCCGGCTCGCCGTGGACAGCAAAGGTGGCAGCACTGATACCACGCCCGCGCAGCAGGGCGATCAGGGGTTCAGCGCGCCGTGCATCCCGGCCGGTCACGACGAGCGCCGACCGGCCCAGTCCGTCAAGCAGCGGCCCGGAAGAGCGCAGGCTGCCGGCGCCAAAAACGATCCGCGTTGCGGTGGCAAATTCAAAGTTCACAGGCGCAGCCCGCAGCTACCATCCCTGGTCATCCGGATAAACATTCCCATACTTAACACTGGTGCGCGCCCCGGCCATCATCGGCGCCACGAGGTCGCGCCACGTTTGGTAGTGCACGGTTTCCTTGTGTGCGGCCGGGGCCTGCGCATCGCGGTAAGCCTCTACCAGCACGAATCGCGTGGGATCATCCTGCTGCCGGGCAACGTCAAACCGCGCGATGCCCGGCTCTTTTACGCTCTCCCGCGCGTTGGCCAGCGTCGCCTGCATGAAAGCCTCCACGCACTCGGGTTTCACATGAACATGAACGTGAACAATTAACATAATCGCTGAATCGGTCGCACAGCCAGTGGGCGGCAACGCATCCGGGTGGAAGATGGGCCAAGGGTTCCGGTGCTTCAACTCTTTTAGCGCTTGGGCTCTTTGCCCGCCTTGGGCTCCTTCGGCTTGTAAGCTCCGGACTTAATGAACGGCTCCAGGTAAGCGCCGTAGCCCGCCTGCTCCATTTCCCCGACGGGAATGAAGCGCAAGGAGGCCGAGTTGATGCAGTAGCGCAATTTGCCCGGTCCCGGCCCATCATTGAACACATGTCCCAGATGCGAGTCCGCCGTCTTCGACCGGACCTCGATCCGCTCCATGCCGTGCGAAGGATCCGCGCGCTCGACGACCTCCTTGCTTTCCACCGGCCGGGTAAAGCTGGGCCAGCCGCACCCCGAGTCAAACTTGTCCAGCGAGCTGAAGAGCGCTTCCCCGGAAACGATGTCCACATAGAGGCCGGGCTTCTTGTTGTCCCAGAAGTCGTTCCGGAACGGCGGCTCGGTGGCGGCCTGCTGCGTGACGGAATACTGGATGGGGGTAAGCTTCTGCTTAAGCTCCCCGGCTGAGGGTTTGGAGTATGGATTCATGGCGGCATTGGTTGATGCGATCGAAAGCGCGGGATGATTTGTGGCGGTCGTCTGGGACTGCGCCTGCGACCAGCCGGCGAGCACCACCGCCGCCAGCGCCGGCACCGCCATCCGGCAGCGCATTCGTTTCGCGTTTCTCATGGGGAAATCATAGCACACCCGGGAGTGTTTTGCGCAAGCGCTGCATTGGCACGGATGATTCCATGCTCGCAGGCTGGCGCGGACCCGCATAAACTCCCGGCAATCGCATGATGAGACCATCGCTTGTCCAGAAGAAGATAGCCCGGGGCAAACCTGCCTGGTGTGCCAAGGCCTGTTACAACGACCCTGAATTGGTCGAGCTGATGGGCAACTTCGGGCTCGATGCCATCTGGATCTGCCTCGAACACAAACGCCTGGATCCCTCGGCGACCTATGCCCTCATCCAGGCCTGCCGGCTGGCGGGCACCGATGCTGTCATGCGGGTCAAGCCTGCCAATTACAGCGACCTGCTGCCGCTGCTGGAAGCCGGCGCCAGCGGAATCATGCTCCCGCGGGTTCGCTGCGTGGAGGAGGTCCGGGAAGTCGTTGCCGCCATGAAATACCCGCCGATGGGCCGGCGCGGCTATGATGCCATCCATGCCGACGCGCGTTTCGGGCTGGGCTCCCCGGCTGACTACATGGCCGAGGCGAACCGCGAGACCACCCTGCTCGTGCAGATCGAGGAGCCGGAGGTGATCCCACACCTTGACGCCATTGCGGCACTGCCGGGGGTGGACGTGCTGTTTGTCGGGCCGGCGGATCTCTCCCTGGGGCTCGGCAGATTCGGGCAGCCGGAAGCGCCCGAGTTGGCAGCCGTGTTGAAGCAGGTTGCCGAGACCTGCCGGCGCCACGGCAAGACGGCCGGCATTCCCTGCGCCCCCGCGCAGGTCGAGCGCTATTACGACATGGGGTATCGCTTCTTCAATGTGCTGAGCGATTACCGCTGCGTCGTTGATGGCTTTAACCAGGCGAAGGCCAAGCTGGGTTCCCTCTGGGACGGCGAGCGGCCCGGAAAACCGTAGTGACCGCGACGTTGCTGGACTTCTTTGAATACCCGCAATCTCGAGTGTGACGTGCTGGTTGCCGGCGGTGGAATCGCCGGGGTGGTGTGCAGCCTCGCGGCAGCGCGGTTGGGGGCGCGGGTGATCCTGTGCCAGGACCGGCCTGTGCTCGGAGGCAATGCCTCGAGCGAAATCCGGATGCACATTGTGGGGGCTACAGGGCTGACCGGTGGCCGGGCGCTTGAAACCGAGCTTCGGGAGGGAGGCATCATCGAGGAACTCCGTCTCGAACTTGCCGTGAATAACCCGCAGCGTTCCCCCTCGATGATGGACCTGCTGCTGTATGATAAATGCCGCCGCGAGCCCAACCTCACGCTGCTGCTCAACACCGCCGTGGTTGGCACCACTGTCAAAGACGCCCTGATTCAAAGCGTGCAGGCGGTGAACCAGAACGCCGAGACCCGCTTCGGCATCTCGGCGCGGGTCTTTGTAGATTGCACCGGGGATGGGCGGCTGGGGGTGGAGGCCGGCGCCCCCTTCAACCAGGGGCGGGAAGGCCGCGACGAGCACAGCGAAAACCTGGCCCCGGCCAAGGGCGATCAGCGGACCCTGGGCTCAACTCTGCTGTTCCAGGCGCGGCAGCACGATCGGCCAATGCCGTTCGCCCCCCCGCCCTGGGCCCGGCGTTTCCAGCCGGAGGATTTCAAGCTCCGCCCCTTCGGGCGGCCTGGCTTCGACCTGGGCCTCGAATACGGCTACTGGTGGGTCGAGTGGGGCGGGTGCCTCGACACGATCCGGGACAGCGAGCGCATCCGGGACGAACTGCTGGCAATCGTCCTGGGAGTGTGGCACCACATCAAGAACGAGTCGGGCGTTGACGCCTCGCGCTGGGCCCTGGAGTGGGTGGGCTTTCTTCCGGGCAAACGCGAGAGCCGCCGCTTCATCGGCCAGCATGTGCTGAGCGAAAGCGACTTGCTGGCTTCACAGGCTTTCCCCGATGCGATCGCCTACGGCGGTTGGCCGATGGACCTGCATCCGCCCGAGGGTGTGGACGCGCCCGAATTGCCCCCCTGCGCCCAGCATCTCCTGCCCTTTCTCTACGACATCCCCTTGCGCGCGTGCGTTTCAGCGGGGCCGGGGAATCTCATGTTTGCCGGGCGCAATCTCTCAGCCACTCACGTTGCCTTTTCGTCCACCCGGGTGATGGCGACTTGCGCGGTTGTCGGGCAGGGAGTGGGCACTGCGGCCGCGCTGGCGGTGCGGGAAAACGTGCAGCCGGCAGAGCTTGCCGCGCGGCCGGAACTCATGCGTGGGATCCAGCAACAACTGCTCCGGGATGACTGCTACCTGACTGGCATCCGCAACGAGGACGCCGCGGACCTGGTCCGCGCAGCCGACTCCATCACCGCTTCGAACGCGCTGCCGAAAGCCGGCCCCGACCTGGTCCGCAGCGGACAGTCCCGGTCCGTGCATGGCAACAGCCCGGTCGGCGCAGGGCTGGCTGACGAGCAGGTCCTCGAAGCCCCCGATTCACCTCACCGCGCCGGCCTCATTCGCGCGCCGGCCGGTCGCGCCTTCCCCGGCCTGCATCGCTGGATGAGCGATCCCGCGCACGGCCTCCCTGCCTGGCTGGAAATCCGGTGGGCCCAGCCGGTGTCCATCGGCGAGATCATCCTGGTGTTTGATACCGGCCTGCATCGGCTCCTCACACTCTCCCAGGCCGAGGGCTACACGCGGAAGATGCTCTGGGGCCAGCCCCAGCCTGAGACGATCCGCGATTACACGCTGGAAGTGCAGACGCCGGCCGGTTGGAGAGAGATTGCCCGTGTGGATGGAAACTACCAGCGGAGGCGGGCGCACCGGCTGCTGGCTCCCGTGGCCGCCACCGCCTTGCGCGTCATTGTTACCGCCACCAACGGCCTTGATCACGCCCGCCTCTGCGAGGTTCGCGCCTATTCCTGAACCATGGACCAGCTCCATTGCCCGGGATGAAAGACATGACTCTCAGATGGGGGGATTGGGCGG
The DNA here is from genome assembly GCA_026397855.1 of Verrucomicrobiota bacterium. Lineage (GTDB taxonomy): Bacteria > Verrucomicrobiota > Verrucomicrobiia > Limisphaerales > UBA8199 > JAPLUA01. The sequence continues at coordinate 8,693 of JAPLUA010000016.1, forward strand.
CCGTGGCGGTGTATTTTGCGATCACCCTGCTCATTGGCTGGCGGGCCAAAGCGCGGCAGGGCAATGCGACCGATTACTTCCTGGACAGCCGGCGGACCCACTGGATCATCGCCGGCGTCAGCCTCTACGCCACCCTATTCAGCACCGTTAGCTTCGTCGGCATGCCCGGGGAAGCCTACAAGAACGGCGTGCTCTATGGTCTGTATTCGTTCGGATACTTTCTCTTCACGCCGCTGGCCATGTGGCTGCTGCTCCGGTTCTTCTACGACACGCGATCCTTCACCGCCTACGAATACCTGGAGCGGCGCTATGACGGCAGGGTGCGCACCCTGGGCGCGATCCTCTTTCTCGGGGCGCGGTTGCTGTCCGGCGCCACGGTCCTCTACGCGGCAGCGAGGATCTTCGAGACGCTGGTGGGGTGGAACGCTGGCGCGACCATCCTGGTTGTCGGCCTCTTCACGATCTACTACTGCTACGTCGGCGGCATGCGGGCCATCATGCTCACGGACTTCATGCAAACAGCCGTGATCCTGCTCGGATTGGGCTGCATCCTGTTCAAACTGCTGGCATTGGCCGGCTTCGACCTGGGTGCGGTGTGGCAAAATGCCGCGGGGCAGGGCAAGACCTTCGGGCAGGTGCTGAAGCCGGAGTTTTACACCCTCGACCCGCACGCGCGCTTCACGTTCTGGGTATGGCTGGCGATGTCGGTGCTGGCGCCGCTGAACAACTACGGCACCGACCAGTTGGTGGTGCAACGCCTGCTCTCCACCAACAGCTATGCTAGCGCCAGGCGCGCTATCTGGCTCAAGACCGCCGCCGCCTTGCCGCTTTCCGCATCGTTCTACCTGGTTGGCCTGCTGCTGCTCTACTACTACCAGCGAGTCGCGCCTCCGCCGCCGAAGGTTGAGGCCGACCAGGTCCTGGGGCTTTTCATCAGCCAACACCTGCCCCAGCCGGTGCCGGGCTTGGTGGTGGCCGCTTTGCTGGCGGCACTGATGTCCACCATCAGCTCCACCGTGGGCTCGCTGGCCACGGTAGGCACGGTGGACCTGGTTCAAAGATTCAGCCGTGCCGAACTCAGCCATGAGAAGGTGCTTGCGCTTGGCAAATGGTTCACGGTGGGCGGCGGTGTGCTGACTATTGCGCTGGCGTTGGCCCTGGTCTTCGTCGGGCAACGCACGGAAACCACCGTGGTCGAGGTGGCGAACGTTTGCAACTCGCTCTGGGGCGTGCTCCTTGTCGTGGTGCTGGCCGGCATTTTCACTTCGTGGGCCACCGCCCGGGCGGCCTTCGTGGCGCTGCTTTTAGGGATCGCCATGAACGCTACGCTCCCGTGGTTCTTTTACTTCGGCACCCCGCCGGCCGAGCGCATCAGTTTTGCCTGGGTAGGCTTGCCCGGCATGGCCGTCGCCACGCTGGTGGTGCTGGCGGGCAGCCTTCTGGACGGCCGCAAGACCCGCCAACTGGCCGGGTTGACCTGGAAACAACAAGCTAGCAAACCCTGAAACCGCCAGAAGCCAGAAGAATCGTTGTCGCCTTGCTGAATTGGTATTCGGCAAACGCAAGGGATCTGCCTTGGAGACGTGAGCCGTATAGAACCGACCCTTACGCCATCTACGTCTCCGAAGTCATGCTGCAGCAGACGCAAGTGAAGACGGTGCTGCCGTATTGGGAACGGTGGATGCGCGAATTGCCGGATATCGCTGCCCTGGCGCGGGTTCCCCCGGAGAAGCTCCACAAGCTTTGGGAAGGGCTGGGCTACTACACTCGCGTGAGGAACATGCAGCGGACGGCCCAACTCGTCATTGAACAGCATGGCGGCAGGTTCCCGGACGACCTCGGGCAACTGCTCGAACTGCCGGGGATTGGCCGCTACACGGCGGGGGCGGTTTGCAGCATCGCCTTCAATCAGCCCAGGCCGATCCTCGACGGGAATGTGGCGCGGGTGCTGAGCCGCCTGTTCGGCATCGCCGGGAACGTGCGCGAAACTGCCACCCGTGAGACGCTATGGCAGATCGCCGGGGACCTAGTGCTGCGGGCATCCGAGGAGGCTTCAGGCAAGGGACGCCGCGCCTCGGACTTCAACCAGTCGTTGATGGAGTTGGGGGCGCTGGTATGCGCTCCCCGGCAACCGCGCTGCGGCGATTGCCCTGTCGCGGGGTGCTGCGTCGCGCTGCGGCAGGATCGCGTGCAGGAGCTGCCGTGCATGGGGCCGCGCGCCCCTGCCACGCCGCGTCGCTTTATCGCCTTCGTCGCCCGGAACCGTGCCCGCTTCCTGGTCCGCCAACGGCCGGCCGGAGGAGTGAACGCGCACCTGTGGGAGTTCCCCAACGTTGAACTGGGGCCCGCCCAAGCCTGCCATCAGAATGATGCCGGGGCTGTGGGGCGTGCCCGGAGTTCACGCCCTGGCGTCGCTGCGCCACCGGACAGCCTGGAGGCTGACCTCCAGCCCGCGCTATCCCCGATCACAGTAAGTCTGGCGGCGCTCGGCGCCCTGGGAGTTGTCCCGGAAGCGCTTGAGCCTCTCTGCACTATCCGGCATTCCATCACCCGCTACCGCATAACCCTGACGGTTTATCAGGCTGGCGGCCTCCGACCGCATGGGGTGGCCCGGGCAAAAGGCCAATGGCTCGCGCGCAACGAATTGAGCGGCCTGGCCTTTGCAAGTGCCCACAAGCAGATCCTGCGTCGTCTCGGACTGTTGCAGCGGTGACTGTCCCCAGCCCTCAGAGCGCCATGAGCAGCTTCTTGATCTCCTTCAGTCGCGCGGGTGCCGCTTTGGCTGTGAGGCGGGGGAATTTGCTGCCCACCATGATGTAGTCGTTGTTGCGGGTGAGCATCAGCTTGTCTTCCTTCACCTCGATCGCCGTGACGCCTCGCTCGCCCGCCAGGGCCTTGGTTTCCGCCACCTGCAACAAAAGCCCCAGGGCCGGCGGCAGCGGGCCAAACCGGTCGCGCAGCTCCGTCTCCAGGCCCTGGATGGCAGGTTTGTCCGTTGCCTGCGCCAGCTTCCGATAGACCTCGATCCGCTGGCGAGAATCAGAGATGTATTGGAAAGGGATGTAGGCGGAGGCGGGGGTGCGTGATGCGTGATGCGTGATGCGTGAACCGGCGTCCGCGGTCCCTGGTCCGTGGTCCGTAGTCCGTGGTCCGTGGTCCCCAGTCCTCGGCCTGTCCCCGAGCGGGCTGAGCGCCAGGAAATCCAGGGCTACCCTCACCTCAATCCGTGGCTTGACCTTCTCACCCTTCAACGACGAGACGCTTTGCTTGAGCAGTTGGCAGTAGAGGTCGAAGCCGACCGCCGTGATGTGCCCGCTCTGCTCCGATCCGAGAAGGTTGCCCGCGCCGCGGATTTCCAGGTCGCGCATGGCGATCTTGAAGCCGCTGCCGAGCGTCGCGTATTGCTTGATCGCGCTCAGCCGTTTACGCACGTCGGTGAGCAGGCTCCCGTGCCGGGGCAGCAGCAGGTAGGCGTAGGCCTGGTGCTTGTAGCGGCCCACGCGCCCCCGCAGTTGATACAGGTCGCTCAGCCCGAAGCGGTCTGCGCGATCAATGATGATCGTGTTCGCGTTGGGTATATCCAGCCCGCTCTCAATGATCGTGGTGGATAGGAGCACATCGGCCTCGCCGTTGACGAACTTAGTCATGACCTCCTCCAGGTCGTCGCTGTGCATCTGGCCGTGCCCCACGATGACCCGCGCCTCCGGCAGGAGCGTCCGGAGCTTCTGGGCCATTGACTCGATGGTCATCACCCGGTTGTGCAGGAAGAAGACCTGCCCGCCGCGGTTGAGCTCCCGCTGGATGGCGTCCCGGATCACGCGCTCGTCATAGGCGGTCACGATCGTCTCCACCGGCAGGCGGTCGTGGGGCGGGGTCTGGATGGTGCTCATGTCGCGCGCGCCCGTCAGCGCCAGGTAGAGCGTGCGGGGGATCGGGGTGGCGCTGAGGGTGAGCACGTCCACGAGCTGGCGGAGCATCTTGAACTTCTCTTTGTGCATCACGCCAAACCGCTGCTCTTCGTCAATCACCACCAGCCCCAGGTCCTTGAACGCAATGTCCGCCTGCAGCAGCCGGTGTGTGCCGATCACGATATCCACGGCGCCCGCCGCCAGGTCCTGCACCACGCGTTCCTGGGCGCGGCGGGTGCGGAACCGCGAGAGCAGCTCGATCCGCACCGGGTAGTCGGCCATCCGCTCCCGGAATGTATTGAAGTGCTGCTGTGCGAGCACGGTCGTCGGGACCAACACCGCGGCCTGCTTGCCGCCCATCACCGCCTTGAACGCCGCGCGAATGCCGACCTCCGTCTTGCCGAACCCGACATCCCCGCAGATCAGGCGGTCCATCGGCTTGGGGCGCTCCATATCGGCCTTGGTCTCGACAATGGCGGTCATCTGGTCGCGGGTCTCCTGGTAAATGAACGAGCCCTCGAACTCGCGCTGCCAGGTCGCATCCGCGGCAAAGGCATGTCCCGGCTGCGATTCGCGCGCCGCCTGGATGGCGAGCAGGTCGCTGGCCACGTCGCGCACCGCCCGCTCGGCCTGCTCCTTGGCCTTCGCCCAGCGCGTGCCCCCCAGCGTGTTCAGCGGCGGGCTCGCCTTGCCGGTGCCGACATACTTGCTCACCAGGTGGGCCTCCGTGACCGGCACATAGAGCCTGGGCGGCGGCTGGGCCGGATCGCCCGGGGCATACTCGATCACCAGGCATTCCTGGCCGGCGTTGGCGTTCGCCCCCGTTCCCTCAGTCGGCTTGACCCCCGCGCCGATCGGCAGAACCTGCAAGCCGCTATAGCGCCCTATGCCGTGCTGCAAATGCACCACGTAGTCGCCCTCCTCCAGTTCGGTGAAGTCAATGTCGAGCGCCGACCTCGCAGCCTGGGCATGGGGCGACTTCAGCCGCCGCGGCCGCTGCACCTTGTAACGCCCGAAAATCTCCGCATCGGTCACAACCACCAGCCTGGCCGTGTCGCACAGAAAGCCGCGGCCAATGGCCCCGATATGAGTTTGAAGCCCGGTCTCCAGGGCGTAAGACTGGCCCGGCTGCGCTGGCTTTGGGCTTTGGTCTTTCAGCCCGGGCTCCCCGAATCCGTATTCCTGCCAGATCTCCGCGAAGCGCTGGCGTTCTCCTTCGTTGTTGCAGAACACGTGCACGGCGTATTCCTGCCGCAGCCAGCGATGCAGCTGTGCAAAGAACTCGCGCCGCTGCATCTCGGCAACCTGGGGCTCGGGCGCTCTCTCGGGCAGCGGCCGGAAAGCTTCCAGGCTGGCAAATAGCGGGGTGCCGCTGCTCTCGGCGGGCTGGGGTCCTGCGGGGCTTTCGTCTGCGGCTTCCGACGCATCTTCTTGCAGAGCCAACAGGCCCGGCTCGGCTTCCGTCAATTCCAGGAGGGCCATCCCTCGCCGGCCGGCTTGCTCTTGCAACGTTTCCCACGGGATGAAAAAAGCGTCCCCTTCGGGAACCTGCCTCGCATAAGCATCCGCGCACTCGGCAAGACGTTCCGGCTCGCAGAGCAGAAAGAGCGTTTCCGATGGCAGATAATCCAGCAGGGTCCCGAGACGCTGTTCCCCCGAGTGCGACTTGCCGCAGGAGCTCCCAGGCCCGTGGCTGCCGGGAGGTTTTGCTGCGGGCTGCAGCGCCCCTTCACCTTTCTTCAGCAGGCCCAGCTCGCCGGCGGGCGGAATCGTGACGGCGACAACCTCTTCCCGCGAAACCTGGGTCAGCGGATCGAAGTGGCGCAGGGACTCCAGCTCATCCCCGAAGAACTCCATGCGGACCGGCCACGGGCTGGTGAGCGGATAGACATCGAGGATGCCGCCGCGCAGGCACATTTCGCCTTTCTGCGTCACGCGGGCCTCGGGCTCGTAGCCTTGCGCTTCGAGCCAGTCCGCCAGGTCCAGCGGGTCAACGCGTCCGCCCCGGGCGAACGCGCGGGTTCGCTCCGACAGAACGTCGCTCGCAAAGGTGCGTTGCAGCAGCGCAGCCACGCTGGTGACAATGAGCGGCGCAGGCGACCGGCTGCCGGCTTGCGGCTTCCCGGCCAAGAGCGCCCGGGTCAGCGCAACGAGCGTCTCCAGCCGCTCGCTGATCACATCCGCATGGGGCAGGCGTGCATCGTGCGGCAGGATTTCCCAGGCCGGATAAAACAGCGGCGCGTCCTCTGGAACCGGGTGTTCAGGGCCGGAACATCCCGGCGACGCCGGCACCGGAGGTTCTCCCGCCAGGCGCAGCCAGGTGCCAACGTCCTCCTGGAAGCTCTCCTGCGTCTTCAGGCCTTCGGCAACCAGGACAATGGGGCGCCCGGGGAAACTGCGGTGCAGCAGGGCGGCGAGAAACGGCTGCGCGGCGGCGCTGATGCCGGCGCAAGGCAACACTCCCCCCTTCTCCAGTCGCTGTGCGAGCGATTGCACGGCGGGAGTTTGCGCGACTCTAGCGAACAAGGGGCTTGTCGCCGCGGTTTCCGTATCATGCGCCAAGCAGGTCTAAGTTCGCAGGCATAGCCGGCCCGGTCAAGCGGCCTTGAAGCCCGGCCAGCGTGACAATGTAACTAACAAACGACTCCAAAGCCCGTCCCGCCACCCCCGGTGGCATGCCTCCCCGACGCTCCAAGCGTGTTCCAACGGTATTGCCCCGGTAGCACTACGGTATTGCCCCCGTAGCGGCCCCA
>JAPLUA010000385.1 GCA_026397855.1 Verrucomicrobiota bacterium
AAGGACGAAACTGTATGATGAAAAAGGGCTTGGACCAACCTGGGGATGGGGGGGGACTGCGCCGGCGTGCCGAGGAGCAGCTGAGGGAGAAACGCAAGAGGCAGGGGGCGGAGGGGGGCGGCCAGCGAACGGCGGCAGATGCGGCGCGGCTGCAGCACGAACTGGAGGTCCACCAGATCGAGCTGGAGATGCAGAACGAGGGCCTCCTGGGGATCCATGCGGAGCTGGAGACGAGCTTGGAGCGGTACACCGATTTCTACGACTTCGCGCCGGTGGGCTATCTCACTTTGGGGCGGGACGGGGAAATCCGGCTGCTCAACTTTACTGCCGCCACGATCCTCGGCGCCGAACGTTCCGGCCTGGTGAGCCGGCACCTGGGGCAATTCGTGGGCGGGGCGGACCGGGCCGCCTTCGGCGACTTTCTGGAAAGCGTTTTTAATGGCCCGAGCCAAGCTTGTGAGGTAACGCTGTCGCCGCAAGCCGCCGAGCCGCCGCTGGCCGTTCGCATCGAGGCAAACCGCACACCGTCCGGGCAGGAATGTCGGGCGGTTTTGACCAACATCACCGCGCGCAAGCTCCTGGAGGCCTTCCGGCAAGCCCTGCTGGCGCTGGGCAGCCGCCTCAACGGCACCACCGACGCGCTCGGCGCCGGCCGCGCCATCCTCGCGGCGGCCGACGGTCTCTGGAAATGGGACGCCGCCACGCTGGATCTAGTGGCGGTGGATACCGATGAAGTCCAACCGGTGCTCCGGGTGGACACGGTCGGCGGGGAACGGCGCGAGGTGCCCGATCCCGATCCGCTCACCCACTTGACGCCCCGCATGAAGCGCATCATCCAGGACGGGGCGGAACTGGTCCTGCGTGACAACACCGCGCCCCCTGCCACTGATTTCATCCCCTTTGGTGAGGCCCGGCTTTCCGCTTCGATCATGTGTGTGCCCATCCGGCGCGAAGGGACGACGGTGGGGGTCCTGTCCATCCAAAGCTACACCCCGCGGGCTTACACGCCGAGCGACCTGCAGACCTTGCAGGTGCTGGCGGACTATTGCGGCGCGGCGCTCGCCCGTATTCGGATGGAGTCGGCGGTGCAAACGGGAGAGGAACGCTACCGCAACCTGGTGGAAACCACGTTCGATTGGGTGTGGGAGACGGATGCGAATGGCCGTTACACCTATACGAGCCCCAAGGTCCAGACCCTCTTGGGCTACTCGCCCGCCGAGGTGTTGGGCCGGACTCCATTCGACCTGATGCCGGAAGCCGAGGCGCAGCGCGTCGGCACCATCTTTCGGGATCTAGCGGCCCGGCACAAGCCCTTCTCGACCCTCGAGAACATCTGCATCCACAAGGATGGCCGGGAAGTGGTGATGGAGACCAGCGGGGTGCCGGTGCTGGGTCCCGAGGGCGAGCTGCTAGGCTACCGCGGGATGGACCGGGACGTGACCGAACGCAAGCGGCTGGAGGCCCAACTCCGCCAGAGCCAGAAGCTGGAAGGGATCGGGCAGTTGGCCGGCGGGGTGGCGCATGATTTCAACAACATCCTGGCCGCCATCACCATGCAGGTAGGGCTATTGCAGATGAATCCCGCGCTGGAAGCGGAGACGCGGGAAGACCTGGACTTAATCGAGGAGCAGGCCGAGCACGCCGCCGACCTCACGCGGCAACTGCTGATCTTCAGCCGGCGCACGGTGCCGGCGATGAAGCCGCTGGACTTAAACGAGGTGGTGGTAAACCTGCTGAAGATGCTGCGGCGGCTGCTCGGCGAAACGATTGACTTGCGGTTGGATGCCAAGAACAACCTGCCGGCGGTGGAGGCGGATGCCGGCATGATGGGGCAGGTCTTGATGAACCTGACCATCAACGCCCGCGATGCCATGCCCAAGGGGGGACGAATCACGATCAGCACCCGGCTGGTGGAGCTGGGAGCGGCCGAGGCCGCCGGGAATGCAAACCGCCGCCCTGGCCGGTTCGTCTGCCTGGCTGTGGCGGACACCGGCAGCGGGATGGACGCGGCGACGTTGAATCGGATCTTCGAGCCCTTTTTCACCACCAAGGACGTGGGCAAGGGAACGGGGCTGGGGCTGGCAACCGTTCACGGGATCGCAGCGCAGCACAAAGGCTGGGTGGAGGTGGATAGCACGCAGGGCGTGGGCACCACGTTCCGGGTGTACCTGCCGGCCGGAGACCGATTGCCGCTGGCGGCTAAGGCCGCGTCCCAGCACAGGCCGACCCGCCGGGGCCACGAAACCATCCTGCTGGTGGAGGATGAGCTGGATGTGCGCCTGGTGGCCAGCCGGTTTTTGCAGGCGCTGGGCTACCGGGTGCATGAGGCGGCCAATGGACCGGAGGCCATGCTGATCTGGCAGGCTCAGGGCGCGGCAGTGGACCTGCTGTTCACCGACATGGTGATGCCGGAGGGGATGAGCGGGCTGGAGTTGGCGGGCAAACTGCAGGGTCTGAAACCCGGGCTCAAGGCCATCATCTCCAGCGGCTACAGCGATGAGATTGCCCTGCGCCAGCCAGCGGCGCGGGATATTGTGTATCTGCCCAAGCCCTACACGACCGAAGCCCTCGCCGACCTGTTGCGGGATTGCCTGGACGCGCCCGGCTGACAGGGACCGGAACATCCAACATCCAACATCGAGGGGGTGGATAATGGGGGTGGATAATGGGGGTGGATAATGGGGGTTGCACATGAGGCATGAGTGGGGCAAGGTAATCTCCGTGGAACGGTTTTTATGACTCTGCCAGCAAATTCAGACGGGCCCCACAAGCCGGGCCGACGGATAAAGGCTCGTCGGCCCGCGGATCCTCCCGGTTTGCGCGGCGCTGCGGAGGCGCGGGTGAAGCAGCGCCACACCACGAAACCGCCGCCGACCGATGCGGAGCGGGAGCGCCTGCAGCATGAGCTGGAAGTGCACCAGGTGGAATTGGAGCTGCAGAACGAGAGCCTGCTGGCGACCCAGGACGATCTGCACACGGCTCTGGAGCGCTACACCGAGCTGTACGACTTCGCGCCGGTGGGCTATCTCAGCTTGGGGCGGGACGGGGAAATCCGACAGCTCAACCTGGCCGCCGCGACGCTGCTCGGGGGCGATCGGGCTCGCCTGGTGGAACGGCGTCTGGGGCAATTCGTGGCGCGGTCGAACCGGGCCGCCTTGGCCGGCGTTCTGGAAGGGGTGTTTGCGGGGCAGCGGGCTGGCGCGTGTGAGCTGGCCCTGGGGGAAGGCGGGGCGTCGGCGCGGGTCGTTCGGCTCGACGGTGCCAGCAAGGCGTCCGGGGGGGAATGCCTGGC
>JAPLUA010000459.1 GCA_026397855.1 Verrucomicrobiota bacterium
GATCCTGGCCACGTATGCGAAGGATTTCTACGCGGGCCGGCCGGCGATGACCATGCACACGTTTGGCCTCGGCAAGGCTATCTACATCGGCACGCAGAGCCACCAGCATTTTTACAACGACCTGATGACCTGGCTGCGGCAGATCTGCAATCTCCACCCGCTCCTCAAAGTCCCCGAGAATGTGGAAGTCAGCATGCGCCAGAAGGACGACACGAGCGTTTTCTTCCTGCTGAACCACCAGGGTTCGCCTCTGCGCATTCAGTTCTACAAGCCGATGCACGATTTCCTGACCGGCAACACGTTTTCCGGCAACTATGATCTGCCGCCCCACGGCGTGCTTGTGCTGGATGAGCATACCGGGGGCAACGCGTGACGCGATGATTAACCGGGGAAGGGGGCGGTCCGCCCCGTTTGGGTCCCCCGCATAAGATGCTGCCTCCTTTTCCCCGCCACATCCCTCCGCTCGGGCCTGGCAAGGCGACGTCCCGCCAGCGCGTGTTTGCCCAGTGGCGGGGGGTTGACCTGGCTCCACTCGAACGCGCCCAGGCCATGCGCGCCCGGCCTGCCAGCGCGCTGCTGCCCGGCGTCCTGGCAGGGCTGCACCTGGACCGCCGCCGGTCAGAAGCGGAGGTGGTGAAAGTCTGGAACAACCTGATTGACCCGAACATTGTGGCCCATGCGCAGCCGACCGGGATTCGAAAAGGCACGCTGTTCGTCACGGTGGACAGCAGCGTATGGCTCAATGAAATCGTGCGCTATCGCCGCAAGGAAATCCTAGACCGGTTGCAGCACAGCTTTGGCCGGGATTTCATCACGAAGATCTCCTTCCGAGTCGGGTGAACCGGGCGATGCAGGCCCGGAGGACGGCAGGGTCCTGGGCCTACCGCCGACGGCGTGCCGGCCCGTAAAAATATCCGCCCCGCACACGGGCGCCGCGAACCCCGGTGGATTGTGGGCGGCCCGGCTTGCCTTCCTCGAAAAGGGCGGTGTACTTGTAATCGAAGTCCTCCAGCTTGACGCGCGGAATCTTCTGGCTGATGAACCGCTCGATGGCGTTCACATGCCGTATGTCCTCGGCGACCATCATGGTAAAGGCGTCGCCGGTGGCCTCCATGCGGCCGGTGCGCCCGATCCGGTGGATGTAATCCTCGGGATGCTGGGGCACGTCGTAGTTGACGACGTGGCTCACATCGGCGATGTCCAGGCCGCGCGCGGCGATATCCGTCGCAACGAGCACCTCAAAACGTCCTTCACGGAAGCCGCGCAGGGCCTGCTCGCGCTCCCGCTGGGTGCGGTTTGAGTGCAGCACCGCGACGGCGTGGTTGTTTCGCTTAAGCAGATGGGCCACGCGGTCCGCGCCATGCTTGGTGCGGCAGAAAACGATCACGGACTCGTAATTCACCCGCTTGAGCAGTTCGAGCACCAGGTCGGTCTTCTGCGAGTCGGAAACGGGGTAGATGACATGCTTCACCGAGTCCTTGGGGGAACGGCGCGCGCCAATTTCGATCGTCTCCGGCTTATTCATCGCCCACTGGATGAGGGTTTCGATCTCCGGCGGCACGGTGGCGGAAAAGAGCGATGTGTGCCGGTCGCGGGGACAGCGGTCGAGGATACGCCGCACATCCGGGAGGAATCCCATGTCGAGCATCCGGTCCGCTTCGTCGAGCACGACGAATTCGACGCGGTCCAGTCTGCAGGTGCCCTGCTGGAGGTGATCGAGCAGCCGGCCGGGCGTGGCGACAATGATATCCACCCCATTCTTCAAGGCATCCATCTGCTTTCCGTAGCCCACTCCACCGAACATCACGACGGTCCGCAGGTCTGTAAACCGGGCAAAATCATGGATGGCAGTCTCGACCTGCGCTGCCAGCTCGCGGGTGGGCTCCAGGACGAGCATCCGCGTATGGGGGCCATGCGCGCCGAGCTGCGAGAGGATCGGCAGCGCGAATGCGGCCGTCTTTCCGGTGCCGGTCTGCGCGCTTCCGATGACGTCCTGTCCCGCCAGGATGAGCGGAATAGCCCGAAGCTGTATCGGCGTCGGCTCCACGTAGCCCATAGCCTTCACCCCTTCGAGCATTGTGCTGGATAAACCTAATTTGCTGAATGACATAAGAAGTGGGAGTGAGGGTTGAAGTGCGATGTATGGTGCTCCGGTCCGGATCTCTTGCGGCAGCGGCGGCTAGGACGGGGGCTCCACCGGGCCCGCGATGGGCACAGCTGCATTCTCGCCGGCTGTGCCGGGGGACGCATCGGCGACCGGGGCCGGCACGGCGGGGTTTTCGGGGTCAACGGCCGGCAGTTCATCCGCGGGAGGAACCAACTCCTGAGCCTGGGCATCCGCCATGGGTGCGGGGGTGGCCAGCGCTTTGGGTTCGGCCGATCCGGCGGATGGCGCGGTTGCGGCTTCCGCCGCCGGGGCTACAGGCTTCCCGGCAGGTCTGCCTTCCGGCTTCGCCGGCTTTGGCAGCGGTTTCTTGGCCGTCTCCAGCAACCCGTTGGCAAACTCGATGACGTGGCCCTCGTGAACCAGCCAGTGCAGATCCGAAATCACGGCCGTCTGTGCCTGGGTGGCCTGAACGGCCTCCGGTGCGGCGGCCGGCTGAACATCCCCAGAGATCGGCACAACTACGGCGGGTGCGGGGGATGGGGCCAAGGCCTCGATCAGCTCACGGCGGTTGCATTTGGTGTGCGCATTGATGTATTCGACGATGCGCCTGATCCCCTCGGAAACGGGGGTCTGGGCGAGATCGAGGTAATGCGGGCGCGCCACGGAGACGTGCGTGAGGGTCTTGTTGACCTTGAAGAACTGGAGGCCGTGCCCGGCAAACTGCTGGCTCAGGACGGTTGCGATCTGGAGCGGGAAACGCCGCTGATCTTCCCATACGCTGCGCACCAGGCGCGACAGCGCGGGGCTGCGCAAGGCGCGCGCCGCGGCACCGTTCAAGGTGCAGGTGTCCACCTGCTTGATGATGTTGTCCTTGTGGGTCTCCCGGAAGTGCTTTTCCACCGCCGGCATGCCGTCCAGGCGGACCGCCTCCGGCAGGTTCAGGCAGACGTAGTCGGTCTTCCAGCTCTGGTCATCCACCCATTTCTTGACGACCTCCTCATCGCGCACAATCTTCACGCGCGCCTTGTAGGCATCGAAAGGCATCCGTGAAAACCGTTCCGCGTGGAGTTTGCGCAGCGCATTCTGGTAGTCGTGATGGTTGGGCGGGCCCAGGATGACCCCGCTCATGCCGCACTGCGCGACAAAAGTGTATTTGCCCTTGGGCGGCTCGGTCGCCGTGCGTTCAGTCTGGTAGAAGGTCCCAAAATGCTTCGCCAGGACATGGGCAACCGCCTCGTCCTCGGAGAGCCAGAGCGTGTCATCGAGCGC
>JAPLUA010000401.1 GCA_026397855.1 Verrucomicrobiota bacterium
ATTGACCCGTCGGGACGGCGACGCCGGTGGCAGCAGGAAACGTTGGCGGGGTTCGCGCCCAAAGTCCTCTGGAGCGTATCCCTGGGCGATATTGCGGATCATCCTCCTGCATCCGGCCCCGCTTGCCGGATCATCTTTGCGAACGAGTTGCTCGACGCTTTGCCTGTGCACCGGCTGGGCTGGGACGCGGAGCAGCGGGTTTGGTTTGAATGGGGTGTCACGCTGGAGGATGGCGGGTTCCGCTGGATGCGGCTTCCGGGCCCCGCGCCCTGCCTCGCGGCCGGCGCGCCGCTTCCGTTCTCCGACGAGCGGTTTTCGGCGCTGCTCCCGGATGGGTTTGTGGTCGAACTGTGCCCCTCGGCGCTGGAGTGGTGGCGGCTGGCGGCGGATATCCTTGGTCGGGGCAGGCTGCTCACCTTCGACTATGGCCTCACGGCGGACGAGTTCCTGGTTCCTGAACGGAAGAACGGCACCCTGCGGGGGTATCGTCGCCACGAGCTGACGGGCGATGTGCTCGCCTCTCCCGGCGAGCAGGACATCACCGCCCACGTCAACTTCACCGCCATCCAGGCTGCCGGCGAAGCCGCCGGCCTGCAAACGGAGGGGTTCCTGACGCAGGCCCAATTCCTGACCCGCATTGCCGCGGCGACCTGGCAGGGGGATGGGTACTTCGGGGATTGGACGGCGCGGCACACGCGGCAGTTTCAGACCCTGACCCACCCCGACCACCTGGGCAGGTCGTTCCGGGTGCTGGTGCAGGAGCGGTCCTGACCGGGCCGTGATGCACATCAGGCCGGTGGCGGCTCCAGCTCGTAGTGCAGGATTGAAAGGCAGTAGATGGCCGCCGTTTCAACCCGCAGGACAAGCCGCCCGAGGGTGATGGGCTGCGCGCCCGACGACCTGATCGCGCTTACTTCAGCGGGGGTGAAATCGCCCTCGGGGCCGATCCAGACACAAGCCGTCTGCGGCTTCCGATGGTGCTGCGCCTGAAAGGCGCTGAGATACTCCCGCGCTGGCCGGCTGCCGGGCTGCAGGCTCGCGATGAGCGGCAGTTCGCAGGGTTCCCTGCGCGCGAGGAACTCTTCCGGCGCAACAGGCATTTCAATTTTCGGCAGCCAGCAGGCGCCACATTGCTTGATGGCTTCGATGGCGACCAGTTGCAGCTTCGAGGCCTTGCGCGCGGCGTCTTCCTCATCGAGTTGCGTGACGGTGCGTTCGGACAGCAAGGGCACAATGCGGGCGACGCCCAGCTCGGTGGCCTTCTGGATGATGCTTTCGATGATCTTGCCCTTGGGCAGCGCCTGGATCAGGGTCACCTGGCAGGCCGCGCGGGAATGGGATCGGCGCTCTTCGACGGTCAGCCTGACCTTGTCGCGGTCGTAGTCCTGCAGCTTGCAGAGAACCTCGCATCCCTCGCCGTCAAGCACGGTCACCGGTTCCCCGCGCTGGATGCGCACTACGTGCCGGGCATGATGCGCCTCGCGGTCGCCCAGGAACAGGGTTCCTTCGCGGCATTGATCCGGGGGCAGGTAGAAGCGATGCATGGCGAAACTACTGGCAGGACGGCGGGATGGACAACACGGTGTGACCCCTCTCCCCGGCCCTCTCCCCTTCTGAAGTGGAGAGGGAGGAGTC
>JAPLUA010000063.1 GCA_026397855.1 Verrucomicrobiota bacterium
ATGCCCCGGAAACGCGCCTGGAGCCCGATAGAGGGCCTTGATGGGGTCGGGTGGTATGTGGGGACCCCTGGAATGTAACAAATCGCTCTAATGCCCGTTCCCCGCAATAATTACAAAAGCGCGTTGACAGCGTTCGGGGTTTCAGGAAAATTGCCCGCCGTTGATCAAGCCTTCATCTTGCGCATGAATCGCGAACGCAATCTAAGTTTGCGTCGGCGAGCCGTCCCCCGGCTCGCAACTTCCTAACGGCTCAAGCGCAGGACACGGCTCCCCCCAAACCGATTAATACCCCCATGAGAAAAAACCTCCTCGCAACCTTGCTCGCCTGCCTCGCCCTGGGCGGCACCACCCTCCACGCCACCACGCTCTATTGGTCCGGTGACGGAACCACCCAGGGCGGACCTGGAACCTGGAACACCACCCTGGCGCGCTGGGGCACTTCCACATCCGGGCCTTTCACCACGGTGTGGAACAACGCCAATACCGACAGCGCCATAATTGATAACGGGACCGGGGCGGGCGGCTCGATCGTGATCGGCGCGGCCATCACCATGCGAGGCACCCTCACGCTGAACGGTTCGGGCGGCACCTACCCGGCCTATACGATCAATGGCGCTTCGGCTATGACCTTTGCCGCCGGTTCGACCCTCACCACGGCGATGAACCGCATCATGAGTTGTCCCTACTCCGGAACAATCACCAAGGCCGGCGCGGGCATGGTGACTTTCAACAACGGCAACGGCTCGGTCACCAAGTTCATCCTCACCGCCGGCACCGCTGACTTTGCTTCACCGAACCGGATGCCGGGAACGGATGTCTCTGATTTCATCACCTTGAACGGCGGGAAACTCAGGGGGAGCACGGTCGCCTGGGGTTCATTTGGCAAGAGCATCACCGTCGGCGCCAGCGGCGGCACGATCTTCGGCAGTTCCAGCAGCGTGGCCATGACCGCGGACAAGCCCATCACCAGCACGGGGTCGGGACGCCTGACCATAGACAACTCGACGTTCACCCTCTCGAACACCAACAACAATTGGGCCGGCCCGATGACCGTCAGCAGCGGAATCCTGACCCTGGGTGCGGCGGGAGTGATTCCCGATACCTGTGCGGTCACCCTGAGCGGTGGGGATCTTGCCACAGGCGGTTTTGCTGAGACGATAGATACGCTGATTGTCACCAGCAGCGGCAGCGCGATCACCGGCGTCGGCCCATTGACCGTCAACACCCTGATTGACCTGCGGGCCAGCAGCACGATCGGCACCACGGTCATCGCCGGAGCAGCCAATGCCAGCAAGACCACCACCGGGATGGCAACCTTGACGGGCGCAAACACGTATAGCGGCGGAACAGCCCTGAGCGCGGGCGTCTTGCGCGTGGGCAACAACTCGGCGCTGGGAACCGGCAAGCTGACCCTCGTCAGTGGCAGGCTCTCAGGCAACAGCAGCACGGCCCGCACCCTCAGCGTGCCGGTGGACCTCAGCGGCAATGTGACGCTGGGCACCAACACGGTGGATACCGGCAACCTCACCTTCCAGACTGGGGCCTGGACCATCACCGGGGCCACTCGCACCATCACGACGGACACCAACACCATCAGCATCAACAGCGCGATTGGCGAGGATGCCCCCGGGCGCGGCCTCATCAAGGCGGGAGCCATCGGGATCCTGGCCCTGAATAACCCCGCCAACACCTACAGCGGCGATACCACGATCTCGGCCGGCACCATCAATGTGGATGGCGACGGCTCATTTGGAAACGGTGCCGGGGCCATCAACCTTGCAGGCGGCAACATCGGTGTTACCGCGGATCGGGGCGTGAGCAGCGCCAATATCATCAACCGGGTCAACATGACCGCCAACGCTGAAATCATGGCGGCCACAGCCACAGGCACCCGGAACATTGTGTTCGGCGGGGTGTGGACGACGACCTCGGGCACGCTCACGCTGCACAGCACGCAGGTTGGCGTGGGACCGGCGACCTTGAATGTCCGTTTCACCAACGCGTTCACGTTCTCTCAGCCCATCACCTTTGCAGTGGATACCGCGGGCAACTTCGTGAACCTCGATGTCTGGAACCGGGCCGACCTCGGCGACCAAACCTATAACGGGCTGATCTCCGGTCCGGGCAGCATCAAGCGTTCGATCTCAACAGCAGGCACAGGGGGCAAAGTCACTTTCACCCAGCAGAACACCTACTCGGGCGGCACGTCGCTCAACGACGGTGAAATCGCGCTCGGCAGCGACTGCACGGGCTCCGCGAATGCGCCCACGGCTGGCCCGCTGGGCACGGGAACCGTCACCATCGGCAATGACGTGGGCAGGCTTTCGGCCTCGGCGGCATCGAGGAATCTGTTCAACCGCATCCTCTTTAGCGCCACCGGCACTCACCTGGCGTTGCTCGGGTCGAATGACCTGGAGCTTTCGGGCAATGTTGACCTGGCGGGCCAATCCGTGACCATCACCAATCTCAACACCGGCGTCGCCAGGATTTCGGGCGTGATCGGAAACGGTGCATTGACCAAGGACGGCGCCGGCACGCTGGTGCTGAGCGGCGCCAATACCTACGCCGGCACGACCACGGTAATCGCGGGTCTCCTGGACGCTGCCGTCGCAGGCAGCCTGGGCACGAACAGTGTCAACGTGGCGAGCGGGGCGACCCTCCAACTCGACGCGGTCGGCGCCATCGGCTCCTCGGCCAACCTCGTCCTCGGTTCCGGCACCCTGCCGGTTAATCTCAACTTCGCCGGGGTGAGCAACATCCGCGCCCTCTCGTTCGATGGCGGCGCAACTTTCCAGGATGCGGGCACCTGGGGAGCCACCGGCTCCGGTGCGACCCATATTGACGATGCCCACTTCGCCGGCGCTGGCCAGTTGAGCGTTGCGCTTGCCGGTTCAATCACCAGCCTTGCCACCGATGGAAGCCCCTCCACGTATGGCAACACGGTCACCTTCACTGCCACCGTCACCGGCACCGGGGGCACCCCGACCGGATCGGTCACCTTCAAGGACAGCGCCAGCACCATCGGGTCGGGCGTTTTGAACGGCTCGGGCGTCGCAACGCTGGCCATTGCCAGCCTCCCCGCCGGCGCTCGCTCCATCACCGCCGTTTATGCCGGCGACGGAACCTTCGTCGGAAGCACCTCCAGCGCGGTGACCCAGACGGTCAACCAGGCAGTCCTGACCGTTACGGCGACCGGCGTCCTGGTCTATGGCAACGACCCGACCAACGCTGTCTATACTCCCTTCTACACCGGCCCTACCAACAGCGACACCACCAACGTCATCCCC
>JAPLUA010000290.1 GCA_026397855.1 Verrucomicrobiota bacterium
GCCTGGCGCACGTGAACTCAGCCCTTGATCGCCTCGCGGAAACCGTCCCCAGCGTGAGAAGAAACATCCTGCTCGCCTGCGCCCAGGCGGCTGCCACCGACGGGAAGGTTCTCTGCCGCGAGGCCGAATTGCTCCGCGCTATTGCCGAGGCGCTGGATTGTCCGATGCCCCCCTTTGTCAAAGCGTTGGAAGGCGAGGCTGAATCTCTCTGATCCCCGAATCCGCCGAGCCTCAATCCACCTCAGGGACGCCAGGCCCGCCCACCGCCGCCTTATTCGTGTGCAAATGCCGTTGCATGTCCCCGCAACTCAATGATAAGCATAAGACTGTATCGAAAGAAAAAAGCCCTATGAACGATAGCCATGACAATAAGCTGACGCGACGCCAGTTCCTGACACGAGGGACAATGGCGGCAAGCGCGGTGGCGCTGCCGTATTATATTCCGGCTTCCGCGCTCGGGCGCGGCGGAGCCGTTGCGCCCAGCGAACGCATCGTGATGGGCGGAATCGGAGTCGGCGGCCGCGGTTCCTATGATCTGGGCTGGATGTTGAACGAGCGGGATGTGCAGTGGGTTGCCGTCTGCGATGTCCTGAAAAGCCGGCGCCAAGCGGCCAAGAACCTGGTGGACAGCAAACAGGGCAATAAAGACTGCGCCACGTATGGTGACATGCGCCAGCTCCTGGCTGAGCGGACCGACGTGGATGCCGTGCTGATCGCCACGGGCGACCGGTGGCATGCGCTGGCCGCCACCATGGCGATGCGTGCAGGCAAGGATGTCTATTGTGAAAAGCCGGCCTGCCTCACAATGGCGCAGGGGCAGATGATCGTGGAAACAGCCCGGCGATATGGCCGGGTCTATCAAACCGGTGCCCAGCGGCTCAGCGAGCCGAATCACGTGTTCGCCATCGAAATGGCCCGCTCCGGTCGGCTGGGCCGGATTCATACCGCTTACGCTGACATTCGCTGGCGGGATGGGCAACGCAAGGACTGGCTGCCGGCGGAGCCGGAACCGCCCAAGGACGAGCTGGACTGGGATGTCTGGCTCGGCGCGTGTCCCTGGCGTCCTTACAACGCCGGCTATGTGAACGGAGGAGGGTGGTATCACTATTATGACTTCGCCACCGATGTCGCGATGTGGGGTGCGCACACCGTGGCGCAGGCCCTCGCAGGGCTCGACATGACGAACGTGTCCTTCATCGAGTTCGATTACGAGAAGCCGGATGCGACGATGGTGACCCGCCTGTCCAACGGGGTCAAACTGGTCCTCTACAGGGCTACCGGATCGGTTTGGGAACCGTGCAAGCTCTGGCATGGCGCCTGTGGCGAGCGTTTCGACGGGCCCGAAGGTTGGGTGGCAGCCGCTGACGGTTACTCGGAACCCGATGTTTCATCCCCGGCACTGTTGCGCCAATACAGGAAAGTGCTGTCGGACTACACAGCCAGGACACAGCGGCCGCTCAACCATGCGCGCGATTTCTTCGACTGCATCCGGTCGCGCCGGCTCACGGTGGCGAACCCGGACGTGATGTGCCGGTCCATGAATATCTGCCTGGCCGCCGACATCTGCGAGCAGCTAAAACGAAGCCTCAAGTTCGACCTGCACAAAGCTGAGTTTGTCGGCGACCCCGAGGCCAACCGCATGAGGTCCCGCGCGATGCGAGCCCCATTTACGGGCTGATTTATCCGACCAGGATAATCCATTGGCGGGTGTGCCGACCGGCAACCCGACCGGCATCGGCCACAAACCGGGAATTGCTCGGGATCCATTCGCATCCCAATACCACCATTGGGGTATTGCGACCCCCTGGTATTCCGGCGAGAGTTACCGCGACACACATGAAAGCGAACCGCGGGTTCACCTTGATTGAATTGCTGGTGGTCATCGCCATTATTGCCATCCTGGCGGCGCTGCTCCTGCCGGCGCTCTCGAAGGCCAAGGCGAAGGCGACAGCGACGCAATGCGCCAGCAACCTGCGCCAGGTTGGGCTCGCGTTCATTTACTACGCGGACGACAACCGGGAGTATCTGCCGGCCCTTTCCAACAGCACCTGGCCGCTTGGCCCAACCCTGCCCGCAGGCCAGCCGCTCAAGTGGTGGTTCCAGATTCTCTCAGAAAGCAAATACATCCCTGGCGTCGGCGTCTCCAATCACGTTTGGCGCTGCCCGGCCGTAAAGGCTGCCGATATCGAGGATGCGGTGACAAAATACTTCGGCGTGCCCTGGGAAGGCTACGGGCCGGTGGAAGGAACCATCATACGCTACGCGATTGACCCGGCCAACGGCTCATCGCCGCTGGGCAGCCGGCGCATGACCGAGATCAAACGCCCCAGCCTGCTCTGGCTCATGGGCGACACCGGCGTGCCTAAAACCCCCGGCTGGCCGGATCAATTCCCGACTTGCGGCTACTATACCGAGATTACCACCAAGGCCCCGAATCCAAACACAGGCTGGGTAGGACTCTCAAAGCAGCCCGCCTGCCGGCACGATTTGAAGGCTATCCTCTCCTTCTGCGACGGCCACGTCGAGAAGTGGAATTACAAGGATCTGCGCAATAACAAGAGCGACATCTTTGCTGAGAATTCGCTGTAGCCGAATGATGGCCAACAAAGACGAAACGCCGCCGCCCCTGCCAATCCCCGCATTTGCCGGCTGCAGGCAATACCACCCTTGGGGTATAGGTGCAGCGTAATCTGTGGTGCTATGCTTTCCGGAATGATCTCTCCGGCGACAACCTCGAATGTGGCGCCCGCCAGTCCCGATGGGTGGCCACATCTGCGATCCGAAGCCGCCCGGGCGACCTCTCTCCAACATATCCAAACCAAGCGAACATGACTCCAAACCCCATGCAACCCAAGCAAATGAATCAGCAAACTCTGCAAACCAGACTGAACCTCCCGGGCCGTTGTGCTGGCCTGTGCCTGGCCCTGCTCATGCTCGGCGCCGCGGCCACCACCCAGGCCGCCAGCATCTACAAAGCCGATAACAGCAACCCCCTCAACGTGACAGGCAGTTGGACCAATAACGCGCTCCCCGGTGCCGCCGACACGGCGTTTTGGGACTTGAATGTAGCCACCCCGGCGAACGCCACCAACTCGCTTGGCGGAGACATGACCTGGACCGGGATCACCATCGTCAACCCCGCCGCGGCGGTGCAAATCAACAGCGGCAACACGCTCACCCTGACCAACGTCACCATGTCAGCCGCCACGGTGGACTTGTCGCTAAACTGCGGACTGATTGTTGGCGGGGCACCCACCTGGCAGGTCGGTGCGAATGCCACCACCACCCGCAAGTTGACCGTTGGTTCGGCGGTAACCGGCACGGGCAATATCAAGCAGCAGTATGGGAAGATTATTCTCGCGCCGGGCGCCGGCAGCTTCCCCGGTTCGATGACCTACTCCTGGTCCGGCACCGGCACGCTGGATTTGGGCGGCAACAGCCAGAGGCTCAGCGCGCTGGGGCCCGCATGGGGCGCGTCGAGTATTGTCACCAACGGCAACCTGACGCTGACGAACAACATGGTGTGGACCCCGCAAGGCAACTCCACCATTGATTTGTCGGGGCTCTCCTCACTCACTTACAGCAATCCCGCCCAGGCTTTCACCTTCTACAATAACCACGCCAGCACGATAGGAACGGTGACCGTGAACCTCGCCAAACAGGGGCCGGGCACGAACTTCATCGCCAGCAGCGCGCTGAACGTCGGGAACACGGCTCCAGCCAGCGTGAACAACCAGGCCCTGCTGCACCTCGGCAAGGACAACGTGTTCTGGGTCAACAACAGCATGATTGTGGGTTCCTACAAGAATGCGCTCGGCCTGATTGATTACCAGACGGGCGTCACCAACCCGAGCTTAACCCTGGTTGGCGCGGGCGGAGTCAACCCGGTCAACACCATTCAGATTGGCTATTGCAACTCCGGCGCCGTCAACAGCACGGGCATCGTGGATGTGGCCCAGGGCACGTTTAACTGCCTCGCCAACACCCTGACCATCGGCCAGCAAAATGCCGGGGCAAACACGATCGCAAGCGGTACCCTCAATTTCGGCACCGGCACCATTAGCGCCCTCAGCCTGGTCCTCGCCCAAAAGGACGCCAACAACGGAACGCCCTCCGTGATCGGGAACCTCAATCAAAGCGGGGGTGTGGTCAAGGCGGGCACGCTAACCCTGGGCCAGAACAACGGCACGGTGGCCGGAGTTACGATGAAAGGCGCCTACAACCTCAACGGCGGCACGCTCCAGGCGCAAACAATCCAGGCCGGCACCATTGGCGCCTCCGAGAACGGCGCATCCTACCGCGCCATCTTCTGGACCAACGGCGTGATCAGGAATTATGACGCCAGCACGGACCTGGCGATGACCGGCGGCACCATTTCCGCCTACGGTAACGGCGCGCGGTATTTCACGCCCGACACCGGCCGGAGCGTCAGCGTGCAAACAAAAATTGACCAGGGAAGCCTCACCGCCACACCCCTCGTCATGAATGGCGCGGGCACGCTGGACCTGGCAGGCTCAGTGGATAATCCCTGGACGAGCATCAACGCGAGCAACGGCGTGGTGTTGCTCGACAAGAGCAGCGGCGGCGCGGTTCACGCCATCGGCTCGGACTTCTTCATCAACGGCGGGACCGTCAGGCTCTCCGGAAGCGGCGGCGACCAGGTTGCCGACACTCGCATCGCCCATGTCACCAGCGGCACCTTCGACGTAAACGCTCAGACCGAGTCCATCGGCGGTCTTTCCGGCGCCGGCGGTTCGGTCGCTGACACCGCAGGCGGGGGCACGCTCACCTTCAACGTGGCCAACGGAACAAACTTCGCGTTCGGCGGCAGCCTCAATAACACGTTCAACCTGGCGAAGACTGGCGCCGGCAAGCAGACTCTCTACGGGACGGATGTACGTGCCGGCGGTGCCGATACCGTTGACCAGGGCATCCTGGAAATCGGCAACGGCGGGGGCACCGGCACGCTGGCCAGCAGTGTGACCGTCAATGCTGCGGGTTCGCTGTCCTTCAACCGCTCAGGCACCTTTAATTTTGCCGGCACTATCAGCGGCGCGGGCGATGTCGCGCAGAACGGGCCCGGGACGCTCATTCTCTCAGGTGCCGACAGCCACACCGGCGGCACGCTGGCCAACACCGGCACGCTGGGGCTGCCCGCGGGCGGCACCAGTGTGGGCGGTTCGGTAGTGAAGGTTGCCTCCGGGGCGATCTTCGATGTCACCGCCGGCGGCGGGAACTTTGCGGTTGGCCCCAACCAGACTTTGAATGGCGCCGGCACCGTCCAGGGCAGCTTCTATATCGGCAGCGGCGGAACTCTGCAGAGCAACCTGACGATCAATGGCAGCGTGACCGCCGCGGACGGTTCGACCAATAACCCGGGAGCGCTTTTCTCGGCGGGCACCATCACGGTCAATGGCAACTTCACGAACACGGGCAACAACTTCTGGGTGTATAACCTGGCCGGCGTCACCAACATCGGCGGCGGGGTCAACCCGCTGCTGTCTATCTCGGGCCGACTGGATCTGGGCAACCCGGCTAATGCGAATAGCCCGACGCTTGTCATTCATGGCTCACCCGTCAGCGGCCGCTACACGCTGGCCACTTTCGGAAGCTTCACCGGCAACGCCGGCAGCCTCGTGGTGGTCGGCAGCGCCCGCTACATCTATACGCCCCGAATCGTCGGCAATGCGCTTGTCCTGGATATTGCCGGCAATAACGGCAACCTGGTCTGGCGCGGCGATGGGTCGGCCGATTCCTGGGACAACAGCGCGGCGAATAAGGATTGGTTTAATCTGGGCACGAGCGCGCTCGACGCCTTTAACCCCAATGACAATGTCCTATTCAACGACACCTCCACTTACCCGGTGGTGAACCTGAACGACACAGTCCTGCCGGCCACGGTGACGGTGAACGCCACCCAGAACTACACCTTCACGAGCACCGGCTCCATTGACGGCCCCACCGCGCTGACCAAGACCAACTCCGGCACCCTGACGATTGCCAACAACAACAGCTTTACAGGACCGGTGAACCTGAACGGCGGCGCCCTCAGTGTCGCCTCGGTGGCGCTGAACGGATCAGCTTCCCCGCTTGGTGCTGGCACGACGCTGGTGTTTAACGGCGGCACTTTGCAATACACCGGCCCGGCTGTGGGGGCTGCTGAGTTCAATCGCCAGGTCAGCCTGGGCATCGGCGGCGGCACCATTGACCAGGCAAGCTCCGGCGGCATCTACCTCTTCCTTACCAACCTGATTTCAGGACCCGGCTCGCTGGTCAAGACCGGCGCACAGCAATTGATTATTGGTGACATCGGTGCCGGCGCGGGCAACAACACCTACTCAGGCATCACGTATGTGGTGGAAGGCGATTTGCAGATTCGGCACACCAACGCTCTCGGTTCCACCACCGGCAAGACGATCATCACCGAACCGGGCAATGTGGCTGCCGCCGGCGGACTGCAGGGGACCATCCTCGAACCGTTTGACCTGAGCGGAGATGGCGGGGGCAACGGCGCCCTGCAGGCCAATGATGGCGGCACGGCCGTGACCTTCGCCGGCAACATCAACCTGGTAACCAACGCCGGCATCGGCGGCGGCGCAGCCCTTGCCATCGCCGGTCCGCTCAGCGGGCCGGGCAT
The DNA here is from genome assembly GCA_026397855.1 of Verrucomicrobiota bacterium. Taxonomy (GTDB): domain Bacteria; phylum Verrucomicrobiota; class Verrucomicrobiia; order Limisphaerales; family UBA8199; genus JAPLUA01. The sequence continues at coordinate 6,638 of JAPLUA010000290.1, forward strand.
GTTGACCAAAGCCGGTGGAGGCACGGTGACCTTCCTCAATACACCAACCTACCTGGGAGGCACGTTTATCTCCGGCGGCACCCTGCAACTTGGCACCAACGGCACCGCGGGCTGGCTGCCACCCCAGCCCATTGCCACGCCGCTCACGAATAACGGAACACTGGCCTTCAACCGGTCCGACACCAATACCTATGCGGCCTCCATCACGGGCTCGGGCGGCCTCCGGCAGAGCGGCAGCGGCACCACCATCCTGACCGGTAGCAACTCCTTCAGCGGCACGGTCAACATCAACGCTGGCGCTCTGCGCGCCGCCGGAAACAATGCCATGGGGGTGGGCAATGTCTATACGCCCTACGGGAACAGTTACGCGACACTGGAGCTGGCAGCAAATTGCACCATCAGCAATAACCTGATCCAGATACCGATGCACAACGCGCACACCCCGGCCCATATCCGCAACGTCTCGGGCACGAATGTCATCCAGGGCACGATTGAACCTGCTCCCGGAGGCACCTACTGGGACATCAGCTCCGAGGGAGGCTACCTGGTCATTGACGCCGGCATCGTTCCGCGGTCGGACTCCGGTGGCGGCTGGCGCACGCTCTACCTGAACGGCGCAGCCGGCGGTCGGATCAATGGCGTCTATGACCAGAGCCTGATCAGCCCGTCTGCGAACGTGAACCTCGAGGTAATGGCCGGCGCCTGGACGCTGGCGACCAACAACCTCTACGGGGGCACCACGGTGGTTGATGCCGGATCCACCCTGCTGGCAGAGAACGATCCCGCGGGCTCGGCTACCGGGACCGGCGCCGTCACGGTCAATGGCACCCTGGGGGGAAATGGTTACCTTGGCGGCCCTGTAACCGTTAACAGCACCGGCCAGCTTGCGCCGGGAGCCGGCGGGATCGGCACCCTGACCTTCAACAGCAACCTGAGGCTCGGCGGCAACCTTGCCATCGAGGTCAATCGCTCTCTGACACAGTCGAATGATTACGTTGCCGTCAACGGTGTGCTCACCAACTCCGGGACAGGCACGGTGATCGTGGCAAACCTGGGGCCGGCCCTGGTGGCGGGAGACACCTTCCTCCTCTTCAACCAGCCGGTTCCCAACGGCAGCGCACTCAGCATCGCCGGGGGCGGTGCCAGTGTAACCTGGGCGAATAACCTCGAAGTGGACGGCAGCATCTCCGTCGTGTCCGTCACCCCGCCAACACCTCCCACCCCGACGGGAATCGGCCTGCGCCCGGATGGCAACAGCAGCCTGGTGGCGACCGGCGCCGTCGGAACAGCCTGGTCACTCCACGCGACCACCAACGTGATTCAGGCTGCCCCCTGGCCGGTCATCACCGGCGGCACAATCAGCACCAGCCCGTTCATGGTGAATGACCTGTCGGCGACCAACTCGCCGCGCCGGTTCTACTACTTCAGCGCGCCCTGAAGCACCAGACGGAGCGGAATCCTCTGGAAGTCAAGCCGCGCCGGGCCGCAAGGTCCGGCGCGGCGCTTTTGCGCAGGAGTGACGCGATACCCCCACTGGGGTATTCCTTTCGGCCGGTTCTTGTGTCAGACTGCCGGCATGATACTCAAGCCGATGCCTGGCCGAAGCGCATTGCGGGTGGTGGCTTCACAGGGAAGCAAGGCGCGGGCTTTCACCCTCATCGAACTGCTGGTGGTCATAGCGATCATCGCAATCCTGGCAGCGCTGCTCCTGCCGGCCTTAAGCCGGGCCAAGGACAAGGCGCAACGGGCCTCCTGCACCAATAACATCCGGCAACTGGCCCTCGGCGTCATGATGTATGCCGGCGACAATAACGAGAGGCTGCCTGCCACGGAGTGCAATCCCGAGCTCAACCCTGCCACCCAGCCCTGGATGACTTACGAGCTGTTCACACAGGGAGCGGACGGCACACCTGTAGCCACTTACGCCGGCACGAACCTGGGCACGCTCTATGCCACGAAGACCGTCGCGGCGGGCAAATCGTATTATGATCCCGGCCTGCGCCACGCCGATTCGGTGCCGATTCCGTTCGAGTACAAGTATTACGAGAAGCTGCCCGCCAACCCCTGGCCGCAGTATTATCAGGGCCGCGTGCGTGGCAATTATATCTGGTATCCCCAGTCCACCACCCTTTCGACCCAAAGCCCGATCGGCCAGGAATGGTCCACCGTGGCTTCCAAGACCGCCGACCTGGCCGTTAACAAAGCAATGATCACCGACCTGATCTATACCTGGCGCACCATCCCCCATCGCTCAGGCAATAATCCCGCCGGCTTGAATGTGGGCTGGGGTGATGGCCATATCACCTTCAGCACGACCAAGGCGGCTTTCGACCAAAGCAAGTACTGGGATTACGACGACCAGCTCAGCAATCAGAACCCCGGGAATAATACGCCCAAATTCCGCAGCATCCTCTCCCTGCTAAGACCCTGACTTGCATCCCCGTCAGCCTATCACACGACTCCGGAACCATGTGCAGGTCCCGTAAACATCCCTTTGCGCGGGCCTGGCTGCTTCTGGCGGCAGGCCTGCTGATCGGGTTCAGCCTTCGCGCCGACGACTTTGACACGCTCCGGTTGGAGTGGCGCGATTTCACCACCGGCGGCACTAATCTGAACCTGGCCGACCCGTATATTGCCAGCCGCGTCTCGGGCGCAGGCTCCAGTGCCAACAGCTATTGGAGCAGCATGAACAAGGCGGCAGGCCGCACCTACCTGTGGAGCGATGCGGCGAGCACCACCATTTCGGCCGACATCACCACCTGCTACAGCCGGCTCAGCGCAATGGCCCAGGGCTGGGCCACCATCGGCTCCGCGGTTTACAGCAACGCGAGCCTGGCGGCGGATATCGTGTCCGGGCTCGACTGGATGTACACCAACCGCTACAACGAGGCCCGGAGCGAGTACAACAACTGGTGGGACTGGGAAATTGGCGTGCCGATGGCCCTCAACAATTGCATGGTGATGCTCTATCCCGTCCTCTCGGGCGCCCAGGTCACCAACTACTGCAACGCGATTGATAAGTTCAGCCCGGCCGTCACCATGACCGGCGCCAACCGCGTCTGGAAAGCGGAGGCTGTCGGCGTGCGCGGCGTGGTGGGCCGTAACGCGGCCAAGGTGGCCGCCGCGCGCGACGGGCTGAGCGACGTGTCGGGCGGCGGCGCCAGCAGCGTCTTTGCCTATGTCACCACCGGCGACGGCTTCTACCGCGATGGCTCCTTCATCCAGCATGGCAAGCATCCCTACACGGCAGGCTACGGCCTCTACCTGTTCCGGGACGTGGCGAAAATGCTCACCTGGCTGGACGGGACCCAATGGGCCGTCACGGATTCGCAGCGCACCAATGTCGTTCGCTGGTGCTATGATTCCTATGAGCCGCTCATCTACCTGGGCGCCCTGCCCGAGCACCTGCGCGGCCGGGAGATCTCGCGCAGCTACACCGGCTACAGCGCCGGCCACAGCGCTGTGAACACCATCCTTCGGGTTGCCCAGACCGCGCCCGCTGCCGACGCCGACCGGCTCAAGAGCATGATTAAGTATTGGGGCCAGGCAGACACGACCGCGAGCCTGGCCAGTTATGCTGACATTGACCTGGTGGCGGCCGCCGGGCAGTTGATGGCCGACTCCAGCATCACCGCAAGGGGCGAACTGGTGGGACACTACCAATTCCCCGGCATGGACCGGGTGATGCACCTGCGGCCCGGCTTCGGCTTCGGCCTGAGCCTGTTTTCAAGCCGCATCTACAACTACGAGTGCATCAACAGCGAGAATTGGCACGGCTGGTTCACCGCCTATGGCATGACCTACCTCTGGAACAGCGGCGACCTGACCGAGTTCACAGACTCGTATTGGCCAACGATAGATCCGTATCATCTGCCGGGGACGACCGTGGACCTGACCGCGCTGGCCAATGCCGCCAACCAGGGCAAGACGAGCACTCAGCCCTGGGTCGGGGGCGCGGTGCTATCCAACTCTTTCGGGGTGGCGGGCATGGCGCTGGACGATGTGAACGGTTCGCTCGTCGGCTACAAGTCCTGGTTCCTGCTGGATGACGAAATTGTCTGCCTGGGCGCCGGCATCTCCTGCTCCAGCCCGACCAATGTCCACACAACCATCGAGAACCGCAACCTGCACACCTCGGCCGGCAATGTTTTCACGGTAAACGGCACCGCCATGCCTGTAGTCCTGGGTTGGAGTTCGAACCTCAACAACGTCACCTGGTGTGCCCTGGACACTTCCGGCGGCTACTACTTTCCCGGCGGCGCCAGCCTCGTTGCCCAACGGGTTGCCCGCACCGGCAAATGGTCGGACATCAATGCGGGGGGTTCCACCAGCAGTATCACGAGGAACTATCTGACCCTGGTTTGGGACCACGGCGTCGCCCCCGCCAATGGCAGCTATGCCTATGTGATCCTGCCCAACTACGCCGCCTCGGCTGTCGGTCAATACGCCGCGAATCCGAGGATCAGCGTCCTGACCAACTCCCCGTCTCTGCAGGCCGTGCGCGATAGCAGCCTTGGCATCCTGGCCGCCAACTTCTGGACCGATGGCGCCAGGACCGTGGATGTGCTCACTGCCAGCACCCGGGCTGCCGTCATTGCGCGCGAAACCAATGGCGTGATGGACATCTCCGTCTCGGATCCGACCTGGACCAATACCGGAAGCATTCTCGTGACCTATGCGCGGGCCGCCTTTGGCGTCCTTGCGGCGGAGTCCGGGGTGGTTGTCCAGCAGTTGAGCCCGGCCGTGCAATTGGCGGTCAATGTGAATGGCGCCCACGGCAGAAGCTTTCAGGCCCGATTCACCATGACGCCGGCCATCACCGCTGTTGCTGACAGCGCCGCAACGGGCGGATCCACCCCCATCCCGGTGGATGTGCTGGCCAACGACATCACGGCCGGCATCCCATTGACGATCTCCTCCGTCGCAACGCCTGCCCACGGCACAGCCACTGTGGCCAACCAGCTCGTCAATTATCTGCCGGCGGCAGGTTATGCGGGCACGGATATTTTCAACTACTTCATCACTGATGGCCAGCGCAGCGCCACGGGCACTGTCAGCATCGCCGTCGCGGGCGCCGCGCTTAACCTGAACCCGGCACAGGTGCTGGCCAGCAGCAACCAGGTCGGCAATCCGCCCGCCAATACGCTGGATAATGATCCGGCCACCCGCTGGTCCGCACAAGGCGATGGCCAGTGGATCCAGTATGACCTGCTCTCGACCCAGCGGGTCGCTGCTGTTTCCATCGCGTTTTACGCCGGGGACCAGCGCGTCGCCTATTTCGACCTGAATGCGTCCTCCGATGGCACCAACTGGGCCCAACTCTATGCCGGCCAGGGCAGCGGGACCACCACCAACCTGCAACGGTTCAGTTTCCCGAGCCGCTGGGCGCGCTATGTCCGCATCGTCGGACACGGCAACAGCCAGAGCGATTGGAACTCCATCACCGAAGCCCGGGTTCACACGGGCACCAACTCGGCCCCGATGGCAATCGCCGATGCCGCCGCAACGGCTGTCGGCAGCCCGGTGATGATTGACGCGCTGGCCAACGATTATGATCCTGATAACGGGCCGCAGGCTCTTTTCCTTCTTTCAGCGCTTTCACCTGCTCACGGCACGACCGCCCTTGCCGGCAGCAGCATCCGTTACCAGCCCCTGCCGGGATTCGTCGGCCAGGACAGCTTCAATTACCTCGCCAGCGACGCCGGGTTGACTGCCACCGGGCTGGTCACAGTGACAGTGACCCATCTCGCGGCGGCGCCGCCGGTGCTGGCAGCCATTCCCGACCCGTCGGTCATCGGCGGATCAACCTTGCTGGTAACCAACGTGGCCACGGACCAGACCAGCCCGCCCCAGCGCCTGCTCTACAGCCTGCGCAATGCCCCCGACGGCGCAACGATCAACCCCACCAACGGCCTCCTGGCCTGGCGGCCTTCAGTGGCAAAGGCCGGCTCAAGCAATCAGTTCACGGTGGTCGTAACCCAGAACGGCTGGCTCAATTCCTTCGTGCCCGTCGCCGACGCCTGCGTTCGTGACGGCGCATACTCCGGCAGCAACTTCGGCTCCGATGCCTATCTCGCCGTCAAACTCGGCGGGGCAGGCTTCAGCCGTGAATCCTACCTGAAGTTCAACCTCGCCGGCATTCCCGGCGCAGTTACCGACAGCACCCTCCAGCTCACGCCCCTGGCGGCATCGTTGCCGGGAGTCCAGGCTGTCAGCGCCGTCACCAACAACTCCTGGATCGAGTCAGCCCTCGCGTGGACCAACAGACCGTCCTCCGGGCCTGCGCTGGCGACGTGGACACCCCAATACGGAACACGCGCGGAAGTGCCTGTCGCTGGAGCGGTCCAGGATGCGCTGCTCAACGGGGGCGGCATGCTCTCCCTGCGCCTGTTTGCCACCAACACGACGGCCGATGGCCTCGTCCAATATGGCTCCCGGGAAGGTGCGTCGGCGAATGTCCCTCTCCTGGCAGTCGCTTCCTCCACCGGCACGTTCCTGGGAGCGACCCAGAGTTTCTGGGTAAAGGTCATCGCCCCACAGCCGCCGGCGCTGGCTGCTTCGATCGTCCAGGGCCGGTGGCAATTAACCGTGAACGGCAGCTCGGGCCCGGACTACCGGATCGAGGTGGCTGCCAGCCTGGGACTTCATCCTGACTGGGTTGGCGTATTCACAACCAACGCCGCGGCCCTGCCCTTTACCTGGATTGATGCCAACGGCCCCGGTTACTCAGCCCGCTTCTACCGCGTCGCGCTCGTGCCTTGAGCCGCCGAGGTCCTTCCGCCAGCCCGCAAGACCTGCTTGCTTTCCGCGGATAGCTGAGTAATTTGTATGACGCGCCAGACCATTCATGATGAGTTGCTGAAACGGCTGAAGGAAAGGCGCCGGTTCTTGCAGGTGTTAGCCGGCCCGCGCCAGGTCGGCAAAACCACACTGGTCCGGCAGGTCATGGCGGCGTCACACATGCCTGTTCACTACGTTTCCGCCGACGAGCCGATGTTGCGCGGCGACCGCACCTGGCTTGAGCAGCAATGGGACATTGCGCGGCTCAAGGCCGGGGAACGGAAATCCGGCGCGTTGCTGGTCCTGGACGAGATTCAGAAAATCACCCGCTGGCCAGACGTGGTGAAGCTGCTTTGGGACGCAGACACCCGTTCGGGCGTCGCCCTGAAAGTGGTCTTGCTCAGTTCAGCCCCATTGCTCATCCAGAGCGGCCTTACGGAAAGTCTCGCCGGGCGTTTTGAAGTGATTCCCGTGCCTCATTGGTCATTCGCCGAAATGCACAAGGCATTCGGCTGGAACCTGGAGCATTACATTTTCTACGGCGCGTATCCTGGCGCTGCCGGGTTGGTTGACACCCCGGAGCGCTGGCGGCGCTATATTCTGGATTCACTGATTGAAACCACCGTCTCGCGCGACATCCTCTCATTGAACCGCGTGGACAAACCGGCACTGCTGCGCCGTTTATTCCTTCTCGGCTGCGCTTACTCCGGACAGATTCTGTCGTATCAGAAGATGATCGCCCAGCTTACGGACGCCGGAAACACCGTCACGCTTGCCCACTACCTCGAACTGTTGCAAGGAGCAGGTATGCTGACCGGGTTCGCCAAGTATTCCCACGGCCAGGCGCGCCAGCGGGGATCCAGCCCAAAACTGCAGGCGCTGAATACCGCCCTTATAAGCGCCCAGGATCATCGCTCATTCGCGGAAGCCAGAAACGACGGCGATTATTGGGGACGGTTGGTTGAGTCTGCTGTCGGCGCACACCTGTTTAATTCCAGCTTTGGAACCAACATCAGCGTCACCTACTGGCGTGAACGAAGCCGTGAAGTGGATTTCGTTTTGCAGCAGGGCAAGACGGTGGTTGCGGTTGAGGTGAAAAGCGGAGGCCGCCGCGAATCGTTGCCCGGCATGGAGGCCTTTGCCCTGCAATTCAAGCCCAAGCGCCAGTTGCTTGTTGGCGCGCAGGGAATCCCGCTGGAAGAATTCCTCTCCAAGCCGGCGGCTCACTGGCTGGGTTGAAACACGCTCTGTTCCGGATGCCAGCGCGCCGCAAGACCTCACCGGTGATTTGCCTCGCCGTTCTCCTGTTTGTCTGCGCCTCGAATCGGCTTTGGCAGACAACCCTGTGCGCCGGCGATTACAGCGTCCGTAGCTGGGGCGTGGACGAAGGGCTGCCCCAAAGCTCGGTCACCGACATCGTTCAGACGCCCGACGGCTATATCTGGGTCGGAACGCTCCTTTCGGGGATATCCAGGTTTGACGGCACGCAGTTCCTTAACTTTAACCCCGGGGGCACGAACGGATTGGAGCATCCCGGCATCCGGCGGCTGCTGGTGGATAGCACCGGCGCACTGTGGGTGAACGATTACGGCAATAACCTGTATCGCTGGCGAACCGACCGGTTTGAGGCGGTCGGCTTGCACGATGTGGCGCTCGGATCCCTGGTGGCCGAGGGACCGGGACGACGCGTGTTTTCAACCCTGGCGGGTGAACTAGTCGAGGGCTGGCAGGGCGTCAGCGGCACCTGGCGCTGGGAGCGCCACAAGCCGCCCCAGGCCACGCGCAATCCTCATTACGTGGCCGACAAGGACGGCGCGCTGTGGTTCCAATCGCCAGGCGCCAGGCTTAGCCGTTTTTCCCAGGGCAGGTTTGAGCTGATGCCCAATCCCCCGGGCCTCGAGCGGGCGCGCGTTCAGACGTTGGCACGGGACGAGGCCGGGCAGATCTGGGTTGGCACCAGCGATGGCCTCGCGCGCTGGACCGGATCGGCCTTTGCCACCGTGGCTCCTCCGCCTGCAGAGCCGGGCTTCTCCGTCAAATCCATCATTCCTGCGGGACCGGATTCGCTCTGGGTGGAGGGGAACGGCAGGCTGCGCCTCCTTACCAACGGCCAGTGGACCGTGGAAGCCGCCGCCTGGGACGGCACCCGGCCTCCATGGTCTCGCGTTCGCCTCTGGCGCAGCGATAACGCAGGCGGGGTTTGGATCTCCTTGCAGGAAGAGGGGCTCGCGCACCTGGGCGCGGATGGAACCCTGTCGCGCATCACCAGCGCGGACGGTTTGCCGAGCCAGTTGGTGCAGGCATTCTACCCGGACCGGGAGGGAACCCTCTGGACAGGCTATCACCGCGGCGGCCTGGCCCAGGTGCGGCGGCGGCTCTTTCATCCGGTGGCAAGAGCCGAGGGCTTGCTCGACACGGTGGTGACCTCCGTTAGCGAGGACGCGCAAGGCCAGATCTGGATCGGCACAGCCGGCGGCACGGTGGCGCGCTGGAGCGGGGGCGCCTGCACGAACTTCGCGCTCCCGCTGCACGGCAGCTCCTGCCAGGATGTCGTCCTGCACGGCGCGCCAGACGGCCGAGTCTGGATCGGCACCGTCGGCAACGGCCTGCTGGTTTGGGACCAGGACCATTTCCGCCATGTCATCGAGCCCTCCCAACTGCCCCAGGGAGTCCGCCTCCTCCTGGTCACCCGCGACAGCCGTGTCTGGTTTGCCAACCTGTCCGGGCTCTACCTTCTGGAAGATGACAAGCCGACGCGGGTCCTGGAGACCCGGTCCAACCTCCAATTCCCCGCGGCACTGGCCGAAGGCGCCTATGGCTCCATTTGGCTCGGAACCTTCGGCGGGTCCCTGATGCGTTTTGCGGACGGGAAGTGGACCACCTTCACCCCCGGCGACGCGGTTCCCGCCAGCCGGTTCTGGGCTCTGCTGCCCGAGCCCGACGACACGGTCTGGATCGGCACATTGGACCAGGGCCTGCTCCGTTTTCGCGGCGGCCGGTTTGCCCGCGTGACGAAGCGCGATGGCCTCGTTGAAAATGAAATCTCTCACATTCTCCCCGATGAGGCGCAGGGGCTTTGGCTGGGCACACGGGCGGGAATTATGCACATGTCCAGGCGAGAGCTCGAGGCGCATGCCGACGGTTACGATCCGGCACTTTCCTGTCGCATCTTCGGCCGGGGCGCCGGATTGCTTACCAGCGCCCTGACCCTCGAGTTCCAGCCAAGCGCCCTCCGGGCCCATGACGGGCGGCTCTGGTTCGGAACCCCCAACGGAGTCACCTGGGTTCAGCCGCGCGACCTCCGCCAGCCGCGGTCCGCCCCCCGCGCAACCATCGAAAGTGCCACCGCAAATGGCCGGGTTCTTGAACTGCCGGCCCCGCCCAAACCCGTTTCTGCGGGCCACAACCCGGACGCGCCGCCCCTGGTTCTTGGCCCGGGCCTCAGGGGCCTGGAGATCCGGTTCTCGGCACCCGATTTCGCCGCCCCCGAACAGTTGCGTTACAAGTACCGGCTGGAAGGGCTCGACGCGGATTGGACCGATGCCGGCAGCCGACGGATGGTGCACTATCCCCACCTGCCACCCGGGACCTTTACCTTCCGGGTGGCAGCCGGGAATAGCGATGGGATTTGGGACGAGGCCGGGGCCACTCTTCGGCTGGAGATCCGACCCTATTTATGGGAGCGATCCGGCTTCACCACCGGGGTGATTGCCCTGGCGGTTGGCCTGCTGAGCCTCGGGGTATGGCGGGTTTCGCGTCGCCGCATGCGACGCAAGCTGGAAACCCTGGCGCGCCAGCGCGAGCTGGAACGTGAACGGGCGCGCATCGCTCAGGACTTGCACGACGACCTGGGGGCGGGCCTGACCGAGATCAGCCTCACCACCGACCTCGCGCAGAGCCCCGATCTGCCAGCCGATGAATCGCGCCAATACGTCCGCGAAATCGGCCTGCGCGCGCGCGAGCTGGTTCAAAGCATGGATGAGATCGTATGGGCCGTGAACCCGCGCAACGACTCGGTGATGTCGCTCGCTGCTTACATCTGCCAGTATGCGCAGCGCCTCCTCAAAGCCGCAGATATTCGCTGCCGGCTTGACGTCCAGGGAAACCTCCCCTCGGTGTCGTTCAATGCCGAACAACGATACCAGCTTTTCCTCGCCTTCAAGGAGGCTATTACGAACGTGGCCCGCCATTCCCATGCCCGCGAAATGCGCCTCTCGGTCCAGGCCGAAGGCGAGACCCTGCGGATCATCCTGCAGGACGATGGCTGCGGCTTCGACCCCGGCAATTGCGCTGCCGGCGCAGACGGCTTGCGCAATATGAGCGATCGCCTGGCGAGGCTGGGCGGACAGTGCGCGATCGTGAGCCGGTCCGGGGACGGTGCCCGGGTCGAGTTCACCTTGCCCCTGGCCTCGCCATCCAACACGGAGCCCTACTGAGAAATCCCCGGCATGCGCAACGCCAATACCAGCCGAGCCCTCTCCCTCTCCCCGACAGCCGGGGAGAGGGGCTCGGGATCTTGGATGTCCACTAACTCCATTGGGGTATTGTGATGCACGCCAAAGGATCGGACAGTAGAGAGAAACCTCGAATGAGCGCAGCTCCTGAAAAGACCGCCCCCTCCACGCTGACAAGGGTGGCTGTCGTGGAAGACAATGCCGGGTTGCGGCGAAGCCTCCAAAGGCTGTTAAGCCATGCTCCTGGAATCACCTGCATCGGCGCCTGGGCCGAAGCCGAAGCCGCCCTTGCCGGGATTCCCGCCTTGAAGCCCGACGTCGTGCTGATGGACATCCACCTGCCGCGCATGTCCGGCATCGAATGCACCGCCCAGCTCAAGGAGCGCTGCCCCGGGATCGAGATTGTCATGGTCACCGTCTATGAGGACACGGAAACCGTCTTCCGCGCGCTCAAGGCCGGGGCCTGCGGCTACCTCCTCAAGCGCGATTCCTCCGCCGAGATCATTGATGCCATTGCCGAGGTCAGGACGGGCGGCGCGCCAATGACTTGCGAGATCGCCCGCAAGGTGGTCCGCGCCTTCCAGGTCCCTCCCCCGCCCGGCGCGGCCACCGCCGTGTTATCCAGCCGCGAATTGGAAATCCTCGAGCTGATCTCGCAGGGCTTCGTGAACAAGGAGATTGCCGACCGCCTCTCCATCAGCTACCAGACGGTCAAAGTCCACAACAAACACATCTACGAGAAGCTGCACGTCCGGTCTCGGGCCGAGGCCTTGCTCAAATACGTCGCCGATAAAGGCTCGTTTACCGCGGCCAGCCCGCAGACTCCCGCCACTGGAAGTGACTGAGGAGTCCCCCGCCATTCACTCCGCCAAACCCAGCGAAGCCTCCTCCCCCCCCACTGGTTTTGTTACGTCACAGCGGATAACGGGCTTTAGAGCGATTTGTGACATTCCAGGGGTCCCCACATACCACCCGACCCTCTCGAAGCACTCCAGCGGGCTCCGGGCGCGAGTGCGGGGCATTCCTGGCCCTCTCCCCACCCCCCGTTTCAGCCCAAACAACCCTGTCCACCCGTGCCCCGGCAGTTCATCCCTCCTGCCCGGCTGCCACTTTGTTAGGTCACAAATCCAAGCCCTTAAGGCGTCAACAAACAATGATTGCCCAGTTTCTGGCCGCTTGCCCAGCCGCCGAGTACATGGGTGGGCAGATGACCATTCCAGGAACGGGTGCGGGAACGAGTGCGGCAGGGGCTGGCTCAGGAAAAGCAGGCCTGGCGTCCGCCCTAATGTTTGGGCGCGCGCAGCCGTTCGGACGGGATAGCCGACGGCGCATTCGTGGCTTTGGCCCGGAAAGCCGAGCGGAGCAGCCAATGGCGTTTGAGCCCTTGCAACAGGTCGTCGGCATTCACGACGGCGCGGGAGATCTCGCTCAGGATATTCGTGTTCACTTGCACCTGGGAATTGAGGTTGCTGGTGAGGTTGGCCAGGTTGTCGAGCGAGCGGCCCAGGTTTTCGACGAGCGCGGTGAGGTTGGTGTTGGCGTTGTCGAGGGTCGTGTTGGCAGTGCCCAGCGTGGTGTTGGCCGTCCCCAGCACCGTATTGGCTGAGCCCAACGCGCTCTCCAGTTGGTGGTTGATGTTGGTGGGCAGGAGCCATTCACCCAGGCCGCCCGGGCGATCGAGCCCGCCAACCAGGGCTGCAATGTTGCTGACGGCAGGCCGGGCTTCCAGGGCTGCCACATTGAGGTTGGAAGTCAGCGCGACGCTGTTCGACAGCACGCGGGTGAGTTCGTTGGTCAGGCTCAGGACGTTCGGCAGCGCCTTCTCGATATCGGCCAGCAGCTTCTCGATCCGTTCGGTGATGGCTGCAGACTCGTCCGAGAGGAGCTGGTAGGGCTTGGTCTTCGCGGTGTAAGGATCGTAACGGCCCTCGGGGTCATTCCAGATACCGGTCATGGATTTCCGATCCTCGTGCGTGTCCATGACCCAAAGGTTGGTGTAGCCGGCTGCGGCGATGGCGGTCAGGTTGGTCAGCGGCCACTTGGGGTTGGCGATCAGGTTGGTGCCGGCGGAATCATAGATCTCCTGCGCCAGCACCCAGCCCGACGAGGCGGAGAGGGTTCTCGCCTCCGCCAGGGTCACCTCGCGCAAGGGATTGAAGATGTAGGTCGCCTGGCCCCCCGTGCCTTTGGTGACTTCCAGCACCCGTTTGCCCAGCAGGTCGGCGGTGGCGATCCTGGCGCGCGAGCCCTGCGTCCAAAGGTAGCCGTAGTTGGGGGCCTTGATCTCGAACTCGACATAAATATTGTATTTGGAGTCCTCGGGCGGCATCGGCTCCATGCGCGTGATCTGGCCGACCACCAGCCCCATCAGCATGACCGCGTCGCCCACTTTGATCCCGCTCGCGCTGTCGGTGAAGGTGTAATACGGGGCTTTGGTCAGAAACCAGCCTTTGCGCTGGGCGGTGTGGTAGGCGTAATACGCAAAGCCAAAGACGAGCATCGCCAGCGCCAGCACGACAAACCAGCCCACCGCGCGCTCCATCCGGCTGAGGCGCGTGCGCAGTTGCGGTGTTAGGTCTTGCAGGGCCATAAGTGCTGTGGAGAAAGGGCTCGATGCGGCGCTGGAGTGTCGCCCCCCGACATCTCTTCGCTGCTGCATCGCTCCAATGCTCCGTCTTTGTTTATCCGGTTTGTGTTCCTTCCGTCAATAACTCGTGCAGCATTTCCTCGCTCGCAGCCTGCAGTTGCGCCCAGGCGCCGAGGACCAGGAGGCGCTGGTTCTTCAGAATCGCAAACTGCCGGGCGCGACCTTTCCACGGGCGCAGATCCGCCGTCGTGACCACAAGCGTCATCGGCCGGCCGCGCAGGATCGGGTGCCCCTTGGACAGTTGATCCAGGAAGCTCAGCCACCAGTTCGTGTGGCGCAAGTCCAGCCCGGCCAGCGGGTTGTCCACCAGCAACACCTCCGGCTGCAGCGCCAGCGCCCGCGCCAGCCCGGCGCGCTTCTGCCAACTGCGACCCATCGTGGCCGGCGTGCGGCCCGCCCACGGCGTCAGTTCCATGGCCTGCAATAGATCGCGGACCTCAGCCTCCGCTTCACACGGGGCCAGGTTCTGGTGATAACGCAACGGCAGGGCGGTGTTCTCCGCCACGGTCAGGTGATTGAACAATTGTCCGCCATCGAAAACCAGCCCCAGCCGCAACCGGGTCTTCAACCGCGCCTCCTCGTAGATCGGCATGTCCTCCCCGAACAGGCGGTAGCGTCCGCGACGGGGCACCGTCAGGCTGCCCGCCAGCATCAGGAAATCGCTCTTGCCCGACCCTTGCAGCCCGGCCAGAGCCCAATAGTCGCCGGCCGCGACCGTCCAATTGACCTCCTCCGCTACGACCGCGTCCGGATTACGCAGCGACCCGACCGCCACACCTTCCATGTGCAGCGCCGGGACATTTGGCTTGGCGGGGGAATTCTCCATTCACGTCGTCAGGTAAATGATGATGAACAGGGCATCAATCAAGACGCAGAGGATGATGCTCTGGGCAACGGCGGTTACCGTCGCCTCGGAAACCTCCTCCAGCCGCAGGGGCTGGGCCAGCCCGTGATAGCAGGTCACCAGCGCGATGACGCACCCGAACGCCAGTGTCTTGAGCACGAGCAGCACAAAGTCCAGGCCGCTCAAGGCACCCGCAAGCTGCCGCACATACTCCTCGGGCCGCAGCGGCACATCCTGCACAAACGCCCACAAATAACCGCTCAGCAGGGCACCAAGGATCAGATACACCGTCAGGGCAAACACGCTGAGGGCCATCCCGATCACCCGCGGCACGATCAGGTAATGCACCGGGTCAATCCCCAGGGCTTCCAGCGCCTCCACCTCGCCCGTCGCCCGGGCGGTGCCAAGCTCGATAACATTGGCCGTCCCGATCCGCGCCAGCACCAGCAGCGCCGTCGCCAGCGGCCCCAGTTCCCGCACCACCACGACCACCATGATGGTCCCCAGGTAATCAATCGCCCCCACCCGGGTAAGCCACGACACCGCCTGGCCGATCACCAGCAGCCCCAACGCCGCCGACATGAACAGAAACATCGGCAGCAGCCGCAGCCCGGCACGGGCGGTTTCCTCCCGCACCCGCGGATGAATCAACCGCCGGGCCACGCCGAACTTGGAAATCATCACCCCCAGCGTGATCAAGGTGAAGGCCCCCAGCCCTTGCACCATCAGCAGAAAACGAAGCAACTCCCGGCCGAGGTAATCGGTCAACGTCCGCGGCAGCGGCAGGCGCAAAAGAGCCCGCATTTGCGGCGAGACAAGCGTGCTGATCTTCCCTATGTGCACCCGGACAGCCTAATTTCACCCCGCCAGCCGGTCAAAGGCCATTTTGGAAAAGTAAGCCCCAAACCACACCGCACCCAAGGCAACATCGGTCTGTTCGTGTTATGGTCTTGCGCTGGTTAGGGCGGGAAGAGCAGGATGCCCACCGACGAAAGCAGCGATATATGCATTGAGCCTATGGGCAAAATCGGTCACGGCGGTTACATTCTTGAGCGGTTTATCGGGGACGAAATCCCCCGGCATACCCACATTTAGATCGGATATGATCGCCCGCGTCACCTTGGAACTGGCGCTCCGCAAGGAGTTCGATTACCTCATCCCGCCGGAGTTGGCCGGTCAGATCGAGGTCGGCAGCCGCGTCCAGGTTCCTTTCGGCCCGCGCAAGGTGCTGGGCTGCGTAACCGGGCTGGCCGAGGAGTCCACCCACGCGACACTGAAGCCTATCCTCAAGGTCATCGGCGCGCAGTCGCTCGTTACGCCCAAAATCCTCCAACTTGCCCGCTGGATCGGCGACTACTACTGCTGCGCGCCGGAGACCGCCTTGAAAAGCGTCCTCCCCGAAGCCGTGCGCCACGAGAAAGCCGGGTGGCGTGAACGGCTTTATGTGCGCGTTCTGCCGCTGGCGGGGGAGGCGCCTAAGCTTGCAAAAAGACAGCAGGAGGTCTGGCGCATCCTGCAGGAACGGCGTGAATTGCCGCTCCAGGAATTGCTCGCCCTGGCCCAAACCACGGCAGCCACCCTTCGGCGCCTGGAAGACAAGGGCCTGATCACGATCGCCCCGGAAATCTCCGAGCGCGACCCCTACGCCCGCGAACATATCCTGCCGAGCCAGCCGCTCCCCCTGAATGCCGCCCAGGCGAAAGCGCTGGCAGCGATCCTGGCGGACATGGACGGAGTGGAGAAGGTAGAGAGCAGAGAGCAGAGAGCAGAGATCCAAAGCCCGCAGGAAGCCGGAGATCAAGGCTCGAATCCCACCCCCGCCCCCATCCCCACGCATCACGCATCACGCATCACGCCCCCCGCAGGGCAAGGGGGCGATCGTGCTCGTCCCGGAGATCTCGCTCACGCCGCAGACGGTTGAGCGCTTCAAGGCGCGGTTCAACTCGGGCCCGTTGCGAACGCTGGTGGCGGTGTTGCACAGCCATTTATCCTCCGGCGAACGCCATGACGAGTGGCACAAGATTCGCCAGGGCCGCGCCCGGATTGTCATCGGCGCGCGTTCGGCCATCTTTGCGCCCGTCGAACCGCTCGGCCTGATCGTGGTGGACGAGGAGCACGAGCACACCTACAAGCAGGAGGAGGCCCCCCGCTACAACGCGCGCGACGTGGCCATCGTGCGCGGCCAGATGGAGAACGCGACGGTAGTGCTCGGCTCGGCCACGCCGTCCATGGAAAGCTTCTACAACTGCACCCAGGGCAAATACACGCTGCTGGACCTGCCCGAGCGGGCCGACGACAAGAAGATGCCGGTCGTGCGGATCGTGGATATGCGCCAGACCGTCCGCGGCGGGAAAGGCATTCCCATCTTCTCGCCCCAGCTTAAGGAAGCCATCGCCCAACGCCTGGAACGAAAAGAGCAGACTATCCTGTTCCTGAACCGGCGGGGCTACTCCACTTCCCTGCAATGCCCCCTCTGCGGCTTCGTCGCCGAGTGTCCGAACTGCAGCCTCTCGCTCACTTACCATCGCCACGAACAGAAGCTCTGCTGCCACATCTGCGGCCACACCGACCGGGTGCCGCCGGCCTGCCCGAACGAGAAATGCCGCAACCCCGCCATCCGCTACGCCGGCCTGGGCACGCAAAAGGTCGAAGAGACGCTGGCCAAACTCTTTCCCCAAGCCCGCATCACGCGCATGGACTCGGACACGCTCAAGCGTAAGGAAGACTACCGCCGCATCCTGGGCGATTTCCGCGTCGGCAAGATAGATATTCTCCTCGGCACGCAGATGATCGCCAAGGGGCTGCACTTTCCGAATGTCACGCTGGTGGGCATCATCTACGCCGATATGGCATTGCACCAGCCGGATTTCCGCGCCGGCGAGCGAACGTTCCAACTCCTGACCCAGGTAGCCGGTCGCGCCGGCCGCGGCGACATCGAGGGCGAGGTCTTCGTCCAGGCCTTCACCCCCTTCCACCCCGCAATCCAGCATGCGCGCCGCCATGATTTCGTGGGCTTCTACGAGCAAGAGCTGGGATTCCGCGCGCAACTGAAGTATCCCCCTGTCAGCCGCGTCGCCCTGCTGACTTTGAAAGGCCGCAACGAAGACAAAGTGCGCTTCGCCGCCGACCACCTGAAGCGCGAACTGGAAAAGGCGATGGACGGCGTCAAGGACCTGATCATAGCCGGCCCGGCACCCGCGCCATTGCTGCGCGCCGAGACCTACTACCGCCACCAGATCATGCTGCGCGCCCCCAGAATGCGAGCACTCAGCCAGCGGCTGGCGCGAATCACTCAAGGGCTGGTGCTGCCGGAAGACGTGACATTGTCGGTGGATATTGACCCGGTGAACCTGGGATGAGGGAGATCGTTTGGGCGCAAAACTGAGACACTTCCTCCCGCCTCACGAATCACCCTGCGACGCTGCTTTCAGCCATCCCCATACATCTCCGAAATCAATCTTTTCTTCCTCATCATTCCCCACACCCCCGCAAATAAGAATGCCGGGCTGTCGGACCTTTGGAGTGGCGAATTGTGGTTTCGGTGGCATTCTTACCCTGAGATGTTTAGCGCAAGTTTTCTCTTCGCCTCGTTGCTGTGGGGTTCGGTCGGGTTTGGGTATTTCATTTACGGCAAGAAGCAGCAGTCCCTGAGCCCGATGATCGGGGGCATTCTCATGATCATCATGTCCTACTTCGTAGGTTCCGCCCTGCTCATGTCCCTGCTTTGCCTGGGGATTGCAGGCGCTGTCTATTTCCTGGTGAAGCGGGGCTATTGAGAATCAGAGGTTCCCATTCCCAATACGAATTGCACCGCTCCCACTCGATGCAATCACCCCATGGTACGTTTATCAAATTGCCTGCGCCGGCGTCGCGTTGCATAGTCTCGGCATGCAATCCCCGATGTTCTGGTGCGCCGAGCTGCTGAAAATGGCGCTGCTGGGCGGCGTGGCCTACGCCTGCGGCCTGCTCGTGCGGCATCGTGAAGTGAAGGTGAATTACACGCGCAAGGTGAACTTTTTCGCGCTCTACCTTGTGCCGATGCTGGTAGATCAGTGTTTTCCCACAGTGAGTTCCTCCGGAGCGGCGGTGGTGCGGGCGATGTTCTTCATGTTGTTCATGGCCTTTTTCCTCAAGCCGGTGCGCGAACGGCTGCCTCTGGCAGGCACGATGTTTCTTTCGTACGACCGGCCCGAGGATCGTCCGCACACGATGTTCTGGCTTACGACGCAGCTGCTCGCCGGGTACGCGGTCCTCATCCCCATGCAGATCCTCTTCCGGAAGCTCGGCTTCGCGGAATTGATCTTTATTCCGATTCTGGTCCATGGATTTGGCGATGGGCTGGCCGAGCCGGTGGGGGTGCGATTCGGAAAGCACAAGTATTCCTGCCGCGCGCTGTTCAGTGAACGCCGTTACACCCGCAGCCTGGAAGGCAGTTCCTGTGTATTCGTCGCCGGCCTGGCGGCGGTGCTGCTGTTCCACGCGAGCTTTACAGGACCGCAATTCGTCGCCGCCCTGCTGGTCGTGCCCATCGGCGTCACGCTGGCGGAGGCGTTTTCGCCGCACACCTGGGACACGCCATACATGTTTCTAGTGGGCACGGTGAGCTTGCTCGGAATAATGAGATGGATCTCGTAGCTGAACCGCTCTTTCACGACCTACCGGATCGCAGCGGCAGCCTCAGGTGCAAACGATCCATCCACGAAGCCCCTGACCCTGCCGCCGGACTCAAAACTTCAGGATCACGCTGCCGGAGAACAGGTTCCGGTTGTATTCGCGGGTCTGCGGATTGGTAATGTGATCCTGGCCGTTGCGGCCCAGGTCCAGCGAGTAGGCTAGATTGGCGCTGAGGTGCGTGCTGACCGTATAGGTCGTGCCGGCCTGGAGGGTGTACTGCCAGTCATCGCGCCTGCAGGTTTCCAGGTTGCCGCTGTTGTAATCGGCGTCCCAGGCGCGCGCGCCGAGATCAACGCTGAAGTGACCGGTTAGCGTGCGATGATACGACAGGTCGAGAATGCTGTCATAATACGGAACCTTCCCCAGGCTGGATACCCACTGGAACTGTTTATACTTCAGGATCAAGGCGTCCTCCGGGGTGAGTTTTGCCGTAACCATCGCCTCGCCGTAGTATTTAATGGGATTCTTGTCGTCAACGGGCGTTATGTGCGTGAGCGTGTTCGCCGGGTAGCTCCGGAAGTCCGGGCCGGCCTGCATCCTGATCTCCAGCCACTTCCAGGGTGCGCCCTCGAAGCCTGCCAGCAGCCTTTGATAATCACTGGGCGAGCTGTAGGGGGAGAAGCTGAACTGTTCCTGATACTGGTGCCCGTAGCGGTAACCGATCGTCACGGCCATCTGCGGAGTCAGCTTGTAGCCAAGGTCGGCGCCACCATTGACATCATAACGGTCGCAGTAGTTCTGGTATCCCGTCACGTTGATGAGTTCCGTCATCATGTCGTAGTAAAGCAGCGACGCCTTCGGGCGAATGAACCAGCAGTCCCCATCGTACCGCAAGCTGATGGTCGAACGATCCTGCACCTGCTCCCGCCGCTCGCGCGGGGCACCGATCCCGATGGCGCTATACATGGCGCAGGGATAGGTCGGAGCAACCGTGTTTCCATCAACGTAGGTGAGATTGTTCTCCAGAATAAAGGCAAAGGCGCCAGTCTGGCCCTTAATCGCCGTTCCAAAACGCTGCGCATTGTTATTCTCGCTCGCCGCGTCATGGTAGTTGGCAAAGTCTGGCGCGTAAACAAGGCTCACGGTCTGGAGATTTTGAGTGCCCAGCAAGGGCGCAAAGTTCAAGGCGATTCTCGGCGAAACCGTCGTTGCCCAGGACGAGGCGCCTTTGAGCGCCGCGACGCTGCCCGGCGGTACCGTGTAGTGCGCGGGCAGATATTTACCATCAACTCCCGACAGGAAGAGATTGTCATCGTAGCTTTCCTTGACCCCGACGGATGCCTCCGTCAGCCAGGCTGGCTTTTTCCAGTCGGAGGCTGCGGCGGCAGGGAGCGATTTATCCTGGCCGCACAAGGCGGCGGCAGACATAAGCCCGAGGACGAAGATCAAGGTGAGGTACTTGTCGGCCAGGCCCGGGCGGGTTACTACGGGGATGGCAGCCTTGCATTCCGTTGTCACAAACTGAACTGCTTTCCCCTTCAACTGCCGGGAGGTGCAAACAGGCCCGCGCTCCGCCGGCCTGCCTCGCCGGGCACCAGCCCCGTGCAGAATGCCCGGTTTGACGGCGCGGTCAAGCGCAGCCCGGTTGGCCCAGACTTGAACTCGATCATAGCTGTTCTTAATCACAGCATCGGTATACAGTGCATACCCCTAATGGTCGAAACTAAAATCCATGAAACAGAAACAGGCCGCGGAGCCGCCAAACATGAGTTGTTCGCATCGAGGGGGACTTCCATCGTTCCGCAGTAATCCTGCCCTCCCGCCCTCCGGCAATATCATCGACATCCAGTGCGGCATCCTGGATTCGAGGGATGTCAAAAGGCTGTAACTTTCCGGGGGGCAACGTCGTCTGGAGATGAACAGCTAAGACAACCGGAAACGTAAACAATAGCAAAATCAAACGTATTATGAAGAAAAGCCTGGTAACATTGATTGGACTGCTCTGCGTGTTGGCTCTCACCGTTAGCGCCGCGGATGGCAAGAAGAAGCAACCCCTGACGGACGACCAGAAGGCGCTGCAGAAGCAAATGCTGGAGAAGTACGACGCCAACAAGGATGGCAAGTTGGACAAGGAAGAGCGGGCCAAAATGACGAAGGAAGAGAAGAAGAAGTGGAGTGACACCTTCAACCACAAGAAACAAGCGGCCAAGGAAGAGGCCAAGTAACCGTTCCTTTTACTCAACCCCCGCCGCGTTCACGTGGCGGGGGTTTTCATTTGAATCCGGCACCCTCTGATTCTATTGTCCGTTTCCTGTGTCACTGGACAGCACTATCGAAGGTATCGAGCAGCTTGAAGAACAGCTCAGCCAG